>JBCBLJ010000554.1:0-5747 GCA_038520195.1 Planctomycetota bacterium | reverse complement strand
GTTGAGGAGTTAGTCAGCCGCTCGATCAGCATTCGCGTCGATTCTTCTTTGGGGCCTCGCAGCACCGAGCGACGAAGCATCGCTATCGCCTCCTGCGTTGCTTTCTCGCAAAGCAATTCCGACCGACGCGTGCCGGTGCCGCGAAGATTGATCGCTGGCCAAATGCCGCGCTCCGCGAGGTCTTGATCGAGCATGATATCGGTGTTCCCGGTTCCCTTGAACTCGTGAAAGATGACTTCATCCATGCGATTGTCAGTCCCGATGAGTGCCGTTGCGATCACCGTCAAAGAACCGGCGTGTTCTTTGAAAGCGCGTCCGGATGCGAATAGACGACGCGGCGATTCGACGGCATTGACCCGCAGCCCCCCGGGACCAATGAGTCCTTGCGCTCCGGCGAGTTTGTTATGGGCGCGGGTTAATCGGGTGAGTGAATCAACCAGCAACACCACATCATTGCCCCATTCGACGAGCCGATGGGCTCGTTGGAGAGTTAGTTCGGCGAGCTGAGTATGACTGCTGAGTGTGTCATCAACGCAACTTGCGTAGATTTCGCCGCGCGTCGTTTCTTGCAATTCGGTGATTTCCTCGGGCCGCTCATCAACGAGGAGTATCATGACGCGAACTTGCGGGTGGTTTTGATTGATTCCCCGAATAATGTTTTGCAGGAGCGTGGTCTTGCCGCAACGCGGTGGCGCGGCGATGAGCACACGCTGGCCGAATCCGATGGGACAAAGCAAATCCATGACCCGCGTGCAGAGTTCGTTGGGGTCATGCTCCAGTCGAATGGGACGCGTCGGACTGCACGCTCGAAACTGTTCAAGTCGAATCCGATCCGTCGTCTCGTCCGCGTCGACTCCGTCGATCTGACGAACTTCGAGTAGCCTTCCGCCGCGGGAGAGCCCACCAACGAGGTCTCCTTGGCGGAGTGAGTGTCGGCGAATCAGCTGTGGCGACGCGAAGATATCGTCCGGTGAACGTCGGAACGGATCCTCGCGGCGAAGGAATCCGTATCCCTTCGGGTGCTGTTCCAGGATTCCGGTCGTCGTGGACGTTTGTTGGTTCTTCTGTGTCTTGCGCGAACGTGCGCGTGAGGTTGTCATCGAAGTCTCCTAGAGACGTAGAGCTTGAGTCCACGTCAGAGAAACGTGGTGGGTGCCAGAGTGGCAAGAGATCCCGTGGGGATGCCGATCCCGTCGGGATACCGGTGCGGCGCGAGCCGCTCGAGGATGAAGACACCTTCGTAGGCGAAGGGTTCGTCAAAAAAAAAATCGGCCCAGCTGATCAAGCTGAGCCGATTCGATTTCGAGGGGTGCGCAGACGTTTATTGATTGAGTTCTTCCTCAATCGTTTCGCGCGAAGCCCGAGTTCCGAGAGCGCCCCAGAGTCCGTACGGACTTTCAGCACCCGGCAGGTTCGGGTTGGTTGTGTGGCCCGGGAAGCTTGCGACGACGGCGTTCTCCGTCGCGTCGCCGGCTTCGATACTGTCGGAGATGAATACAACGGCGCCGTCACCCATCAGCACGTGAGCGCCACCTTGATGGCGGCTGCCAACGGTACCGATGAAGTAGAAGTTGGCATCCGAACCGTTGATCGAGCAGTTCGCCGAGTTTGGCGGCAAGATCGTCTGAAAGGCGGCGTAGGTAAGCCGACCGTCCGCCCAACGACCGCCGCGGGTTCGGTTGAATGCGCTGTCGATGGTTGCCGATTCGGAATAGAACGACGGTCTTTCGGGGTCGATGTGATTACCTTGTTGACATAAAAACGGCTGCCCGGCACCGGCCCAGGTTCCTGTGCCTTGGAAGTTGATACTTCGGACCCAATCCGAGTTCAATTCACGAGCACCACGCGACGTGCTGATTTCTCCACCCGCAATCGTATTGGAAAGGCCGTCGAGGCAGTCGCGGAACTTTTGCTCCTTGCGGCTCCAGAAGAATCCACGGTTGGCGCCATTGGCACGAAGGGCGATTTGGTTGTCGTCGACGGTGCCATAGTTCCAGGGTTGGTTCCAAGCTCCGCGCTCGTTGCGTCCGCCGGAATAGACGAGATCAATCGCGTCACCAAGACAGACCGCGTAGTTCGTCGGGGCAGTTTCCACACCAGCGAGTCCGCCGGGATCGCTTGGGCATCGGAACGTCGGAACTTGCGTTGCCCAGGGTCGGTAGGCAGGTTGCCAAGGGCATGGCCCCATTGCCGGCCAGGTGCCGTTGATGACGCTGCCGGGCATCGTTCGACCAGGGGTCACATCGGTGCTCGGAGCCGCGATGGACTCCCAAAGCGCTTGTTGTTCGACGAACGGAAGCGACGGCACGAGCCAACTCAGGAAGAGTCGATTGCCGTTGTTGGTCACGTTGCCGTTCCAAGGCCGTGCCGTACCGGTCATGTTATTCGGCAACTGCTTGTAGGCGGCGTGGTAGTTGTGAATCGCCAAACCGAGTTGCTTCAAATTGTTGCTGCAGCTCATTCGCCGCGCCGCTTCGCGTGCGGCCTGAACGGCGGGTAACAACAGGCCGACGAGGATGCCAATAATGGCGATAACGACGAGCAGTTCCACGAGGGTGAAACCGCGTCTCCTGCGAACACTTCGCATGGGAAAGACCTCCTAAAGGAAAAAATCCGGGGCAAAAAACATCGCCTCGGAAAAGTGAGAAACGAGAACTTCGAAGCGGGCGAACGATCAGATACCGCCCGGCTGAGTCATCTGGTCGTCGTAGGCTTCAAGGTCGGCGTCGGTCTGTTCCGCGGGCGTCTGCTCGACGACCGTGTTTTCATTCGCACCGGTGCAGCCGACCAATTGAGGCGCCGAGGCGAACACGATTACGGTCAGAAAAAGTGCTAACTTGCGCGGGGATTTCATGAAATTCGACGTAGGGAGGATGGAATCAGCTAGGAATGGGGTGCACACCCGCTGAGTTAATAGCCTTCGGATGAGTTTTCTTTCGAAGGCGGACCAGACTTTTTCCTGCGCACCGTCAAATTCCGGAAAGAATCCCTACGGGAGCGCTATTCCCGACTAAATGAAATCAGAGCAAGCCGAGACCCAAGACCTGACCCCCGAATTCGTGCTCCTGCTCACGGAAGCCCAGCCTCGATTGTTCGGGTTTTTGTTGAAAAGGCTCGGAAATCTCGATCAAGCGAACGAGGTGCGGCAGGAGGTGAATGTGGTGCTTTGCCACAAGGCGAGCGACTTCCAGCAGGGCACCGACTTCATGGCGTGGGCGTTCTCGGTGGCTCGATTTCAGCTGCTTGCCTTTCGGAAGCGTGCGATTCGTGATCGTCTCGTCTTCCCGGACGATCTAGCGGCTAAAATCGATGCGATCGATTCCGATCTGTTCACAAGTGCAACTGAACAAGAGCACCGGTCCGCCCTCGGTGGATGCATTCGGAAGCTCCCTTCCGACCAGCGAGACCTGGTTGTCCGCCGGTATGCCGAATCGGTTTCGGTGGCCGCATTGGGCGCCGAACTGGGGAAGTCGGCCAATGCGATCAGCATCATGCTGCATCGGATTCGTCATCAGCTGCTGAAGTGTATTGAACGACAGATTTCCGCCGACGCGGGACAACAACCATGAATCACTCTGACGATCGAGAGGAAGCCCTCGATGAACTGCTGCGAAAGCTCGTCGACGGAGGGCTCTCCAAGGAGCAATCCATCCAGCTGGCTGAGTTGCTCAATGAGTCGGAGTCGGCTCAAACGAAGTACCTCAAGTACATTCAGGTACACGCCGATTTGACGGATCGTTGGGGATCGACGGCCGAAGTCATCACCGGCTCCGGCTCCGATGCGGCATTCGCCAGTGTCCCGGCAGCTCCAGCGACGCCACAGCCGGACCCGGCGAGACCCCGCGGCTACGGCAGCTGGGTTTCTCCGATCACGACCTTCGTCTGCGGCGTCGCCGTTGCGATGCTTTGGCAAGCATGGACGGCATCATCGACGACTGAGCGTCTTGCGGAGGTAGGCGACAAGACGCGCGACGATTCGGTGCGTGTTGCGGTCGACGGCATTGCTTCGAACGACCTTGCTACCGCGCCGACGGAGAACGACTCCGAGCAGACAAGTTACACCGACAAGCTACCGGCGCCCCAACCGATGAGCGATGTCGCGGTCATCGTTCGAACCGAAGGCGTCGCTGATGAGCGTCTTGTTCCAGGGGCTCGCCTCAAACCTGGGCTCCTCAATCTTCGCAGTGGAACCGTCCAGCTTGAGTTTCTTGGCGGTGCGATGGTTGCCGTTCGGGCACCGGCACGACTTCAGGTCGAAACTCGCGATGGCGGAACGCTTTTGCAGGGTCGCGCGATCGCTCACGTTCCCCAACGCGCTCGTGGATTTGTCCTCAACGCACCGAGCGTGTCCGTCCTCGATCTGGACACGGACTTCAGCTTGCATGTCAATGAAAAAGGTGAAGCGGAGGTTGGCGTGCTGCGCGGCGAAGTCGAACTCTCGCTGCTAGGCGAAGATGGCACTAGCTTTGTCAGCCGAACGGTGAGTCAGTCAGAGCGGATTCGCGTCGACGAAGAACTTGGGCTTTTCAAGGAAGTCGTCGGGGGCTCCGACGAGTTGATGCCTTCACTTGCGATGCGTGACACCGTCCCATTGGTCGTTGGCCAAGCGTACGTCGATCAAGTCCGCGACGACGGGGCCGTGCTTTATTGGAGATTTGAGCCCAGTGCGGATGGAAGGATCGCCAATGAAGTTTCGCAACGGTACGCCGGAAAAATCGTCACCAAAGGTCCACCCGATGCACCGGGCATCGAACTCGTCGGACACGCTCGCTTTGAACTCTCCGAGTACGGTCGATACATCCTGACCGACGAGGCATTTGCGGATTTGAACTTGTCCGAGTACACGGTCGAGTTTTGGGTGAATCCCGACAGCTTGAGTCACGCCTCCTGTGTCGGGATCGTTCCGGAGCCCAACACAGAAGCCTTTGATCACCTCAACGTGATCGAGGTCGTCAACGACTCGTTCCCGCTCTATGCGCCCGGCGCGATTCGTTTCCTGCACCGAAATCCGCCGTCGCGTTGGTTCAACCAGGGATTGAATTTGATCAGTCCCAGCTATTGCACACCGCGTGCGTGGCAGCACGTCGTCGCCGTGAAGGAGATGGACGGGATTTCGCTTTACCTTAATGGAGAGCTAGCGAAAACGGCGCCGTTGGAAGGTCATCACTGCGAAGGCGATTTCAACCTGTTCATCGGACAATTGAGACCAAAGAACAAACCGTGGCGTCAATTCGCCGGTGGAATCGATGAACTTGCCGTTTACCGCCGCGGCCTCAGCGGCAACGAGGTCAAACGCCACTATGATCTGATTATGGGCACGTACTAGAAATGCCACGTGGGTGACCATGCTTCGCGGGCACTCGGCTGGCGGATTCTCACCGTTGTGAGGTCGGGCCGATGCCTGAAAGTCAGCTTCAGTCAAACTCACCTCCGCACGGCAAAACCACCGTTGATGCGGTGTTCCAAACAAAGGCTCCGTTCCCTTGCGTCCTCCGATGATTCGACACTTTGCGTTTCTTGCCGCCGTCTCGATGGCAATTCCCGTCGTTGCCGATGAGCCGGTTTCGTTTAGCGATGCGATCCGACCCCTCTTCAATAAGCATTGCACGGCTTGTCACGGAGGCGTCAAGCAGGCCGCGGATATCTCGTTTGCGTACCGCGATAGCGTGCTTCCACCGGACGGCTACCTCGTGACCCCGGGCGATCCGGATGGATCGGTCTTGATCGAGCGCGTGATTTCGGAGGAC
>JBCBLJ010000815.1:0-3793 GCA_038520195.1 Planctomycetota bacterium | reverse complement strand
TCACTTCGGTGACCCAGCCGAGGCAAGACTGGAGGATCCCGCTACGGGTCTGCTCGAATTCCTGCCGCCAACGCGGATCGTAATGAGTCAGCCGAACCGGTTCGATCATGTAATGCACCCCTGCGCAAAAGAAGACGGGCCCGCGTGTTCGGCGGACCCGTCATTGTTGTGTCGATGCAAGGAGCGGCCCGTCAAGGGCATCGCTTGCCGGCGCTTATTTGCTGCTGAGCAGGGCCAGCTTCGAGAGCTGAACCTGTTCGCGGATCGAATCGACGTAAGCTTCGTCGGCGGGACAGAGACGCCCTTGCGGAACGGTGCAGGTGCGACCATTGCTCTTGAGAAGCCGAACGTTGTCGGCGTTGATCTCGATCAGACGTCCTTCGACTTGGAAGTCACCGGTGTTATCGATCCAGGTTCGAACGTGTGTCTCGGACATTGGGTCGGCGCTGACCGGTGTTTCGACCGAAACGACTTGAACGCTGATTTCACTCGGGCTCGCTTGTCCGAACAAATCATCCAGGTCCAAGCCGTCTTTGGGCTCGGCCACTGGTTGTGCGGGTTCACCAAACAGGGCGTCGATTTCTTGGGCTTCGTCAACCGATTTCGGGGCTTCGGGTTCCATACCGCCGAAGAGATCGTCGAGTGCCTTGGCATCGTCGGCCGGAGCCGGTGGGGCGTCACCGGCAGGTGCTGGATCACCGAACAAATCATCCAATGCATCCGTCGCGTTCCCCGCCGGGGCATCGGCCGGTTTATTGGTGGTGGTGTCGCCACCGAAAATATCGTCGAACGCGTCGGCGGGCTGCTCTGGCTTGGCTTCGGTCGCGGGCGGTTCACCAAACAGGTCGTCCAATCCACCGTCGGCGGGCGCCGGGTCGGCCGCCGGTGCCGGGTCGGCGGCAGGCGGGGTGCCGAACAGATCGTCCATGTCCGTATCCGCCGGTGCGGCCTTGGGCGCTTCGTCGTTACCCCCGCCGAACAAATCATCGAGTGAGTTGCCGGCGGGCGCAGGTGCTGGATCGGCGGGCGCAGGTGCTGGATCGGCGGGTGCGGGTGCCGGATCGGGTGTTCCGCCGAATGGGTCGGCTCCGAAGGGATCATCATTCGGCGCAGGTTCTTTTGGGGCGCCACCGAACGGGTCGTCGGACGCTTCGGCCGGGGCATCACCGCCATCGGCAGGCATCTCGGATCCACCGAACGGGTCGGCACCGGCGCCGAAGGGATCATCCGATGCTGGCTCGGCCGGTGCAGGATCCGCAGGTGGCGGGTCGGCGGGAGCGGGATCAGCCGGAGGAGGATCGGGATTGCCGAAAGGATTGTCGGCGGGCGTCTCGGGCTCGGGCGTCTCGGGCTCGGCGGGCATCTCTGGTTCGGGCTCGGGGGCGGGTTCTTCGGGAACTGGTGGAGCCTCGGTATCCGGCGTGGGTTCGACCGGCTCGTCGGGTGTTTCGGATAGCACATCGTCGGCGGGAGACGTCGGCGAGGGCTCGGTCGACTCCGGTGCAGGCGGCTCTTCTTCAACGGCCATTGGGGCCGGATCATCGACGATCGGCGGTGCGTCGGACATGGGTGCGACGGACATTGGCATCACCGGGCTGCTGACGACCGGTGCTTCACAGCAAGGTCCCGCAGGAATCACCTCGGGGACGCAGACGGGAGCCGGAAGGCAGGCCGGTTGGCAAACGGGTTCGGGAGCGCAAGTCGGTGTCGGCGCGCAGACGGGAGCCGGATTGCAAACGGGTTGCGGCGCCGAGCAAACGGCGGGGGTCGGCGTGGGGCACTTGCTGGTGGTCTTGCAACTCGACGCGCAAGTGCCGCTGCCGCTGGTGCTGCAGCGCATGCGATTGAGCAAGCCGCCAGCGTAGGAGGGACCAACGCCCAGTACGGTGACCAGCCAGACCACAACGGCCCGTTTCAAATAGAGGGGTACCCGACGGTTCATTTCAAATGCACTCCTAGCGCGGAGCCGCGCCTGATAGCGGTCGTTTTGCGAAACCTTGCAGCATGCGCGGTACTGCGCGCACGGAAACCCGCATGCTAATTGGCAAAAAATGCACTAACAAGCGGATAAAATGGGCAAAATCGCCCCCTCGATTCCATCCCGACCCCGCTAATCCCTCTGTCGACGGAGTGAAGACGCCGGATACAACGAGGCGAACGTCCTCCGTCAGGCCGATTCGCTGCGGAATGGAATCGACATTCAAACCGATGAAGCATTGACCGCCAATGTTCCGACTCCTGCAAAGTCTGTTTTCGTCGATGAGCCTGGAACGCAAGTGTTTGCTGTTCTTTGGGTCCGCGCTGACGGTACTCATGTTCGGCGCATTCCTCATCGTCCGAACCCTTGGGAACCAACTCGTCCAGCGAACGACCGAACAGCAAGCCCGCGACCTCGCCGATTTTGAGCTGATGCTTCGGCATAGTGAGGCTTGGTCACAAACCGATGACAAAGCTGCGAACCAACGAAACGCCCAGCTACTAGCGGGAATGCGGGATGAGCTCTTCGCCAGCGATGTCGAGTTCAAGATCGTCGGGCTCGGCGACGGCATTCGGTACGCCAATCTTCCGGCTGTCGAGTTGCCCGAGGACGAGGACGAGTTGCAGACGCTGAAGAAACTGGAACCACAGTTTCGAAACGAACTTGCACGTCGCATCGCTAAGCAACAGCCCGATCTCTCGAAGTCAATTGATCTGGGCGAGAACGAGCCGATGAGCATGATCGGGTTGAGTCAGTTGCCGGTTCACGGCAAGCGGGGACCGATCGACGGCCGCTTTTACTACTATCGGCCAGTGTTTCCAAAAATGAATTGCGTTTCGTGTCACGCGCCCGAAGGCATCGAGGCGGACACGGCCACCGACATTAGCGCCGTCAAGCGTGCCGAAACGGCGCCGTTTCGGGTGATCCGCGTGAGCATGCCGCACAAGGACACCGAGAGCAAAACGGAGTGGATCGGTTCCATTGTGGTCGCACTCGCGCTCTTCATTGTGGCTTTCACGCTTTACATCCTGCACGCGATCGTCCGCTACTTGGTGCTGCAACCGCTCTATCACCTGCGTGATGTCAGCGACGCCATCACTCACGGCGACGTGACGCAGCGTGCGACGATCGAGACCGAAGATGAATTCCGGGAGTTGGCCGACGCCTTCAATCGCATGTTGCGGGCCATGCTGGAGAGTCAAGCGAAGGAAAAAGTGATCAACGGGGAATTGGATGCCCGCGTCGATCAGCTCGCTCAATTGAATTGGCAACTGTACGAAGCCAACCGTGTGAAGAGCGACTTCATGGCCAACATGAGTCACGAGTTGCGAACGCCGCTGAACAGCATCATCGGCTTTTCGGACGTTTTGCAAGGCATCGACTCTTTGAATGACAAGCAACGACGTTACGCCGAGAACATTCAAAAGAGCGGTCGACTGCTCCTGGAGATGATCAATGACATCCTCGACTTGGCAAAAGTTGAAGCGGGGAAGATGGAAGTTCGGCGCAGCGAGTTCGACATCGGTCGTTTGGTCGCGGCGCAGTGCGACATGATCGGTTCGCTTTCGGAAGAGAAAGACATCTCGCTCACGATTGAGGTTCCCGAGGAGTTGCCAGCGGCCTACCAGGACCCGAACAAACTCGGTCAGATCATCAACAACCTGCTGAGCAATGCGATCAAGTTCACGCCCGAAGGGGGCATCGTGACGGTGCGTGTGGTCGACCTCGCCGGCGGAATTTCATCCGGCCGATTCCGCTTGCTGGTGATCGACACCGGCGTCGGAATCGCCGAAGAGGACCAGAACGTGATCTTCC
>JBCBLJ010000312.1:0-8713 GCA_038520195.1 Planctomycetota bacterium | reverse complement strand
GAGCGCCTTCCCATCGGTGGTGACGATGACGTCGGTGGGATATTTCGAGACCTTGAACATGCCGGTGAGCTTCGGATTTTGGCCGCCATGAATCTTGACGGGCACAAAGTCTTTGCCGACCGCCTCAGCGACGAGACGACTCCTGAAGGCTCCATCTTCGAGCTTATCGCACCACACGCAGTTATCGCTGTAGAAGTGCAGGAGCATCAATTTGCCTTCCTGCTGCGCCTTGGCGTGAGCGCTTTTGAGGTTTTGCTCCCAAGCGATTTCAGCTTGGGTAGCGTTTGCGAGCATGAGGGCGAGAGTGAAGATCGCGGCGTATCGCATCCTGCGTTCCTGTGTCGATCCGTGGAGGTGAGAGCGTATCCAGTCAAACGCTTGTCATCGTTCATCGGCCTCCGGCTTGTATCGCTTAATCCGAAAACAAAAAATGGGGGAAGTTTGCAGGTTCAAGAGGCTGGTAGGCGGAAACCGACGGTCGAGCGGGGGGGCTGGCGGGGTCTGGGTGTTTGGCTTGACAAGCACTTTCCCACAGCTATATTCACACCAGTCTCAATGCCGGTGGGATTCCTTCACGATTGCGATCGCATTTGGCGTCGCTCTCTCAGCCGGGACTCACCGCCCAACCAGTTCACTGCGTCGCTCCTCGACGAGAATCGGTCACTCGCCGTGGCCCACTGATTTCCTGAATGGTTGCCCAACCGGATACGGTTCCGGGATTGTTGGATGGGCATCTTTGTTCAGTATTTCATGGCTCGTCCCTGGTGCGAAAAGGAAAGGAATGTTGTCCAATCAACGAGAACTAACTCTCGGGACTTCTTAGTAAACAGTTGAATCGACATCGAACCGAGACATTGAGGCGCTTTGGAGAAGCGTTTTGATTGGGCGAGCCTTGTTCGCCATGGTTTGCTTGCCGACCACGAGGATGCCCACACCGAGAGTGTGCGAAGCGTTCTCCCCGGTTACCCGGGAACGAAACACAATGGTGTGATCCGATGCGGAGCAAGACCGCAGTTCCTCATTGGATCCTTTAGAACCACTGCGGTCTCTGAATGATTGCCGACGGCACTTGTTCGCAGAGCGAACGCGCCGTTTCCAAGCGGTGATCTCGTATTTCACATGGCGAAAAAGAAAAGGTCTTCTCGTCGCGGACCGAGCTCCAACGGACAGTCCGCTGGCGGCAACGGCGGATCCAAGCCGCGTTCACGTCGACGCCGTCGGGGTGGTGGCGGCGGTCAGGGCGGAGGCCCCAACGGAATGGATCGCGAACCGGCGGACATTCCCAGTGACGCGCCGCTCGAAGAATGCGACGGAATCTTGGAACTCCACCCCAACGGCTACGGCTTTCTCCGCAGCCGCGATAACAACTACGCTCGCGAACGAAGCGATCCATTCGTTCCGGGCACCATGATCGAGCGGTTCGGGCTTCGCCAAGGCGTGCACATCAATGCGATGATGCAACAAGCCAAGCGTCAACAGGGTCCACGTGTCCGGGAGATTCTGGATGTCGACGGTAACACTCCAGAGTCTTATCCCGACGTCAAAAGCTTTGACAATCTGACGCCGATCAATCCCGAGGATTGGTTGCACCTGGAGCATGGTCAACGGCCGATCACAAATCGGGTGATTGATCTGCTCGCCCCACTTGGAAAGGGCCAGCGAGCGTTGATCGTCGCGCCACCGCGAAGTGGCAAGACGATCATGCTGCAAGACATCGCCAGCGGCATCGCGACCAATCACCCGGACCTCAAACTGATCGTACTGCTGATCGATGAGCGTCCCGAAGAAGTCACCGACATGCGACGCAACGTCGTTGGCGGCGAGGTGGTTGCCAGTAGCTTGGACATGGATGTTGAGAGCCACGTTCGACTCAGCCAACTCGTCGTCGATCGGGCACGCCGATTGGCGGAATCCGGTCAGGACGTCTTCCTGATGCTCGATTCGATCACACGACTGGCGCGTGCGTTCAACAAGTGGGTCGGCCGCAGCGGCCGAGGCGGCGCGACGATGACGGGCGGCTTGGACATCAAAGCGATGGACATCCCGAAGAAGCTGTTCGCCACCGCGCGGGCCTTTCAGGAGGGTGGCTCACTGACGATCGTCGGAACGGCCCTGGTCGACACCAATAGCCGAATGGACGAGGCAATTTTCCAGGAGTTCAAAGGGACGGGCAACATGGAGTTGGTCCTTGACCGACGCCTCGCCGACCGCCGCTGTTGGCCCGCGATCGACATCAGTCAGTCAGGTACTCGTCGTGAAGAGCTTCTTCATGACGAAGAAACGTACGAAGCAGTCACGATGCTACGTCGAACGCTTTCGAGCATGCACCCCTGTGATGCGATGGAGCAATTGACCAAGCAACTCGGTCGTTTCGAAAGTAACGATGAGTTCATCAAGTTGATTAGCGGGGCGAAGACTTCGCTCTGAGAAACGCGAACCCGCGGCTAGCGACGACTGTCGCTCAAAGAGTAGACTGCGGGTTCCCGGAGGGTAAGCGAATTGGTGAGCGGCTTCACTGGAACTGAAGTACCCCGTAAGGGGCTGCGGGTTCGAGTCCCGTGCCCTCCGCTCGATCTGGCGAACGAGTCCATCGACCTGTTCGCATCAATCAACGCGACGCTCGCACCGCATCGCGTTTCGAAAGCACCGTAGTGCAGTTCGTCCGGAAACGGATATACCCCGCGCAGATCGTCACCCCACAAAAGGTTGCCAGCAACCAAGGCGGCGTCCCAGCATCCAGTAGTCTGGCCGTGTCCAAAAACCGATCGCCGGTCATCCAGGCGAGTGCGAGATAAAGTCCGTTCGCCAAAAGACAAAAGTCCGCCACGAAGGTGGCCGGTTGCCATCGGCAGACGAATGCGATCGCGATCGGCGCGGCGATGCCAAAAATCGGTCCCGCCCACAGGGTCAGGAGCGGATGCGGATCGGGTTGATGCAGGCTATGGGGAAGCCGCCACGGCATCAGATCAAAGTCTTTGAGCGTCGCGCCACCGATCCAGCCACCGAGCAAATGGCCGACTTCGTGGGTGGTCGTCATCGCGACCCACGAAACAACCAACAGTCCGAAGAAACGAGCAAGACGGCGGACGAGTCCGGGAATCATTCCGCCGCGAATTTCTGCGCCAACTCAGACAGGAAGGAATCGACCTTGGAGTGGACATCCGAGGTGGTCGAAACAATCAACACGTGTTCGATGCTGATGATGGTCGATGCTCCTCCAAGTTGGTCCCAAGTGTCCGGCGTAACGGTCCGGCTGATAGCCGTCACGATCTGATCGCCGTGATTGTGTAATTTCCCCGACAGGGTGTACATCTTCAGGATCAAGTTGTCTTCTGCGGCTTCGCGCGTTGTGATTTGCAGCACTTCATCCTTGACCATGTAAGTGAGATCGTTGTCCCGCAGCATGAGACGGAGCAGTGATCGGAGCGAGACGCCCTTGAGATCGATGGTCACGGGCGTCTCAGCGTCCAAGCCAATTTCTTCCAGCGCTCGATTGTCGATGATGATCGGAATGTTGTGCATTTCCGAAATCGTCCGGGCCGCATCGCTGAGCGGGGTTTCGATGAAGCTGACGGTGGTCTGCCGATTGAGTGCGGCGACGATCCGGTCCTCGCCGCTGGGTACGACCTTCTGGGGCGCTTTCTTGGTCTGAACCCTGAGAAGGGGTTGAGCCGCCGCTGGGCGTTGCGTCGGTGATCGCTTGGCTTTGGCGGGCGGCTGAAACGGCCCCTTTTTCCCGAAGGGATCGCTCCCAAACGGGTCCGATGGGGTCTGGGCATTGGTTGGAAGCGTGAAAAGGCAGGCGCAAGCTAGAATCGAGAGTGTGTGACGAGACAACATCGTGTGGACTCCACGAGCGGGGAAGTAGCGAAGAGCAGTCTTGATGATGGCAGGTCGATGGCGCGGTCGCAAGTTTTCGATACGCTGGCGCCCGACTGACACTCCCTCCACTCCCGTGAAAACGCATGTCCGACGAACCTTCTCCCGCACCCGATCAGCCGACGAGTCACGAGGTCACGCCGCACAATGAGCAGGCGGGGCAGATTCAACAATTCATGACCGTGATCAAGAACCCGGCGGAGCAAGTCGGCGAACACATCATCACCGCTCTTCAGCAACCCGACACCGTCGCGATCTTGACCACCGTCGCGGTCGGTCCCGACGGGAAACAGCGTGTGATTTCGGCCGCGCTCGACCCCGGGCGAATGAAACAGGTGCAGGAACTGCTCAGCGCCGCCAATGAAGAACGCGAAACCGAGGAACCCTGCGTTGGTTTTCACTGCATGGTGAAACCGAAGACGGGTGACCGCTGAATGCGAAACGTGGACCGACCACGAACTCCGTCAGACGATGCCTCTGGCGCGATTCAGGCGATACCCGAGTCCACGCAGGGACACGCAAACCGTGAGCACCAACCCACCCATGACTTGGTGCCCAATAAGGGCTCCCATGACGAAACCACCTTCATCTCCCGGCAAACCTAGTAGTGCGGAGATGATGACCAACTCAAGAATGGTCAGTAAAAAGCAGTATCCTGACCAGATGGCGATGGAGGCGGCGAGTCGATGTCGTTTCTGCGCCAGGGCGATCCAAATGCATGGCAACTTGACCATCAGGCTGATCACCCCGAATAGACTCAGCGCGAAGACGGGCTCCCAGCGATTGAGTCCCACCGCTCGCAAGATCTGTTTTGGCTCGATCAATCGATCGGGAATCAGTGCCCTTCCTATTCCCATGATCAGTGCGATGACAAACGTGACGACCAGGATGTCTCGGATGGAGAATTGATTGAGTTCCTCAACGCGTCTGGGGGTGTTGGCAATCTTCCAATCAAATGCCAGAGCCGCCACCTTGAGCGGGATGAAGCTGACGGTGAATCCGATGGACCACAGCAACCCGATGCCAAGGAGTTCTTCAAAGCTCGCGGAAGAATCATGCCACACCCGTCCAACGGCGATCGCACACCACGACACAAGCAGCAACAGCAGCGTCCACGGCAAACGCATCCAAAACGTGCCGTGCACGAGGGTGCCCCAAACGCATAGTAGCGTCAGTTGAGCCGTCAGAACATTGATGATCAAGAGCGCTGGGAACGCGTCTTCGAAAGAGCTGGCTGCCAAAAAGTCGGCAACGAGAAACCCCAAGCAGGAAACGACGATCAACCAAATCGTCGAAGGGCGACGTTCACCACGTTCAATCCATTCGGCGAGTTCGGGCGGTGGGGACGGATCGCTGGGCTCCGGCCCCGTCCTCGCAACCGGGTCATCGGAACGTTCATCGTCTCGCTCTTCGATCGGCATGGTTCCTCCTCAACCGCGACCCGGGTAAGAACGTGGGACGGCTCCCTTCAGCCAGCTCCACCGAACCGTTACGCTAGCGGTTTTCGCAGCGGAAGTCGCTACCTTGGCCATTGAAGAAAAACTCGCCTCGTTGCTAGGCCCCGAAGTCGATCCGGTCCAAGCGGGTCTAAGACTCCGCGAATTGGCCGAGATCGACATCGAAGGGGCTGTCGCCGTTTTGGCACAACTGTCCTCGGCGGCAGAGGTCTTGGAGGTTTCAGATCCTGCGATCGTCGGCACACTGCTGAGGATCGCTCACACGCGTTTGGTCGCCGATCGACAGCTCGTCATCGACTTGAATCCGGATGTCCTTGGCCGGCTGGATGAGTCTCTTCCTGAGCGGGCTTCCAACCGACACTTGCTGTTGCATCTGCTTGCGTTCGCGCGCACCGAGGCGTCGCTCCGGAAGTTGGTGGAGATCCTCAACGCTCGGTCACCGGAGAACTGGATGGCGGTGGCCCAGGTGCTTAGCCCCTTGATGCAACACGATGACTGGCCACTGGACGCAGTCTTCCCCGCCATCTTTCAAGGACTTGGCCAACCGGCGTTGGCGGCATCGCTATTGGACCTCGCGAATCACGTGACGCGTCGTGGGCGAGCGGAACGCCATCCCGCGACCGAGTTCACCAACGGTCTCAATGAATTGCTGGGCCAAGTCGCCAGTCGCCTGGGCTTTTTTGAAGAGAACCCGCGTGCTTTCGGCGATGACGTACAGACCGTCCAAAAAACACTTGGAGAAGCGGTCGCGCTTGCGGTCGCCTTGTGCGATGCGCTGGCGTTGATCGGAGATGCGTCGTCGATCGGGAAGCTGAACCAAACGATCGAGCTACGTCACCGTCGAGTTCAGTGCGAGGCGGCCGGCGCGCTGGCGCGACTCGGCGATGAAGCGGGTCGCAAGCGATTGATCGAGTTGGCGGGGGACCCTGCCGCGCGGCTTCGCGCGATCGCGTACGCGGACGAACTCGGCTTCGGCGACGAGATCGACGAATCAAACCGCAGTGACGACGCGATGGCAGAGGCCGAACTAGCGCTCTGGCTCAGTCAGCCTCATCAAATGGGCGTCCCACCGACGACTGTGGAGGTCGCCGAAACACGTCGACTTCTTTGGCCAAGTTTTGAAAATCCCGTCGACGTGACCCTTGTTCGTTTTGAATACAACATGGGGGATCGTTGCTATAGCAACATTGGTCTCACCGGCCCCGCGACCTACACGATGTCCTGCGATCTAGCCGATCTCCCGATGGATGATATCTTTGCGATCTATGCCGGTTGGCACGCCGAACACGAGGACATTTTCGCGGTGACCGCGGACAGCTTCAACGAAGCTCAGCACCGCGTGATGGAGTCATTTTCCCAGCACTTGCAGCACCTCGGCTACGAAGAAATCAAGTCAGAGTTACTCGGTATCTTTCTCGATGAACACGCGGGCGTTTTTACTGCGACTCGGGAAGGCGTTGCTTGCGTCGTCGCGTCCGATGGACTCGAGACGATTGATCAACCGACGGCGGGACGCGCTCGACCGCTCGCGGCCGACGACCTTTTTAACCTCTACAAAGGCCGCAAGATGCTTCGCACCTTCAACGCTTGAGGAAGCACACTGTGTTGATGTCGTCGAGTGATCGTCGTCGTGTGATCATCATCGGCGCGGGCTTCAGCGGACTCTGCATGGCGATCCGCTTGTGGCAAGCCGGCATCCGGTCGATCACGATTCTTGAGTCCGCCGACGATGTGGGTGGGACTTGGCTCAAGAACGACTACCCCAACGCCGGTTGTGACGTTCCGTCGTATCTCTACTCGTTTTCGTTCGCGACTCGTTATCCGTGGTCACAGCGCTACGCGAGGCAGCCCGAAATCCTCGCCTACCTGCGGCACTGCGCCGAACGCTTTTCGATTCGCGAAAGTATCCAGTTCGGCAAGGCGGTGCGCGAGTGCGTGTTCGATGAATCGACAGGCTGTTGGTCAGTCCACACGGACGATGAAACACTCGAAGCCGAGTTTGTCGTTTCGGCAGTCGGACAACTCAATCGCCCCAACCAACCCCCGATTCCTGGCTTGGATGATTATGAGGGAGCGACCTGGCACAGCGCTCGTTGGAACCATGACTTTGAGTTCGGTGGCAAACGCGTCGGCGTGATCGGAAACGGCGCCAGCGCCATTCAGTTCTTACCGACGCTTGCGGAACGCGCCCAACAAACCGTCCTCTTCCAACGGACACCCAGCTGGATCCAGCCGTTTGAAAACCGACCATATTCGTCCCTCACGAAAACGGCGCTCCGCTTGCTCCCCGGTCTGCCGTCACTCTATCGCTGGTGGATCTTCGCTCGTCATGATTGGCGAGTGATTGCGTTTCGCAAAGGCAAGATCAACCGTGAATACGGACGTCGACTGAAGCGCCAGATGCGAAAGCTGCTACCCGAAGAGGAGTGGGAACGACTGATTCCCACGTACTCACCCGGTTGCAAACGCATTCTTCTGTCGAACGACTTTTTGCAAACGGTTCTGCGCCAAGACGTTTCGGTGGTTTCGCAGACTATTC
This sequence comes from Planctomycetota bacterium, assembly GCA_038520195.1. Taxonomy (GTDB): domain Bacteria; phylum Planctomycetota; class Planctomycetia; order Pirellulales; family Pirellulaceae; genus Stieleria. The sequence continues at coordinate 838 of JBCBLJ010000312.1, read as the reverse complement.
AGCGCGTTGACGCGACGGGCATCGTCGCGGGCGAACAGCACCATCGTTTGGACGCCATCGTTTTCGCGACAGGCTTCAAAGCGACCGAACTGTTGTCACCGCTGAGAATCCGAGGCCGCGCCGGACGCGACCTCAATGATGTTTGGGGAGAACGTCCACGCGCGTTCCGCGGCATCGCCGTTGGCGGGTTTCCGAATCTGTTTTTGCTTTACGGTCCCAACACCAATTTGGGGCACAACTCGATCGTCTCGATGATCGAGACACAAGTAAACTACGTGCTGCGATGCCTTCAGCTGGCGAAGCGTCGCGGTGCGGACTGCATCGAAGTCAACGAGGACGTGATGCGACGTGATGACATCGAGGTGCAAGATCGTTTGCGTTCCTCGATCTGGGCCGACGATTGCTCGAGTTGGTACAAGACTTCTGACGGCAAACTGCCGAACAACTGGTGGGGCAGTGCGTTGGGCTATTGGATTCGCACCCGAAAGCCGAAGCCCGGCGAGTTCGATTTGAGTTCAGTGAACCATGAGTCAACTGGATTGTCGGATACGTGACTCGTGGAAATTGACCTGCTATGACCCGAACTAAGGAGCGGCGTCACGTCTATCTCCGCGACGCCGCCAGATCATCCGGATCAGTTCTCGAGTCGGAGGAGCATCCGTTCGTTGCCACGACGGACGACGAGCTGGACGGGGCGACCGATTCGGCTCGCCTCTGACAGAATCACCTCGAGTTGCTGGGCGGAATTGAGATTGATTCCAGCGACTCGTTCGATCACGTCCCCAACTTCCAACTGGCCCGCGGCGACGCTGCCGTCTCTGAGTGCCGTGACGATCAG
>JBCBLJ010000826.1:0-3717 GCA_038520195.1 Planctomycetota bacterium | reverse complement strand
TTGCGACCAATCGGAGGCGTCGATCTGGCTTCAGGCGGCTTCGTCGACATGGCCCTTCTCTCGCCAAAATGTTCGCATCGCCGTGGCCAGGTCCTCGTCGGCGGAAAACACTCGCTCGTGAACCGCGTTGACGGCGCGAAGCGAGTGCCGGAGATTGGTTTGCCGAACGGTCGTTCCCGCTTCCGAGCCGGAGATTCCGATCCAAGAGCCGGAACCCATTCGGCACTTCGCGATGTCACTTCCCGCCAGTGGAACCGCCGCGAGCTCATCAAAGACCTTGCGCAAGCCGGCTTCGCCTCGGCCGCTCACCAGCCGTTCGCCGACACGGACTTTGACGACGGCGTTTTCCCGATAAAGGGAGGCGATCAGGCTCGCGGCAATCCGCATTCGTCGGTTCAGTTCCTCGCGACCGGCTTCCCGCACCGCAGTGTCGACCCAGACTTCGATCGATGCCGTTTCGGGCGCGCCGCGTTCAGTCACGATCAACTCGCCGGTTCGCGCGGACGCGACCCAGTTCACATGCTTCGCCGAGTCACCTCGGCGGTATTCGCGGACGCCGATGAAGTCACCGTCGCGTCCCCCACGCTGTCCCTCACCGAATTCGGTCGCGATCGAGCCGCGAAACTGTGACTCGCCGGCCATGTCGTAGACTTTGGGCCAAACCGTTAACGGGGCCACTTCCTTCAGCGGTCGCCGGGCGGTCCAGAGGGCGAACGGAAACGAGCAGGCAACGTTCGGTATTTCGACGGGATACTTTCCCCGCAGCGACGGGCAGACTTCGATTCGGTAATCCGCCAGCGATCGCGACGGTACCGAGGCGAGCGCGACGGTCGGAAGTGTGTCGTCGTCGGAGACCTGATCCAAATACCCTTCGACTTTCAGGCCCCAAACGGGAATCGGCAACCAGTTGCGGACGCCAACGACCAAACCGCATCCCGCGTCTTCGTGGACGGCCACCGACTCGGATCGCAACGTGACGGTCGTCGAAAAAACGGCGATCAGTGGCCACAACATGCCGACCGTCATCAGTGCGACCAATGCCGCAGCCAGCGTCCAGCCGACGGGGCTGAAATAAAGACCGATCATGCAGCAGATCGCAGTGGCGAGAACGAACCACCCGATCGGCTCTTTCAGCCAATAAACAAAACGAGTCGCCCAAGGACAAAAATCGGTCGTAAAGAAACTCTCGACCCGACCCTTTTCCTTGGACGTTTCATGGACGTTCGCCATGGATCTCTCCCGGAACTGCGTGAACGAAACACCGTCCGAAATGGACGATCTTGGAACCTTCACGCATGGGGAGGCCCGCGTTCCAAGATGCACTCATCATCCTTGAGAATCGAAATCACCGTCGAGTTGAGTCGGCATGTCCCGCTAGCGGGCGAACGGAGCAATTCAATGGCGGGGTGGAGTTCAGCGACGGGGGTGCGTTGGAGAGCGACTGCTTGGCAGATGCTACACCGATCGGGATCGTGCTCGCCACGCCGCTGTTTCCTCGAAGGAATCTGCCCGTCGCCGTCATGGCTACTGACCTCCGAACAATGAGAGTGGCACGAGCACGCAAAGACCAACCAACCTTGCGACCGAGATGACTCACCGAAGGTATTCAGACGCGTAGAGCCGTGAAGGTGTGTCGAGACATGAAGCCACCCAGCGACGTTGCCGCAAAGCAGCGACGCGATGAGGATGAAGCAGAGAGATCGGTGTCCTGGCTGCATTATGTCCCGAAACAACGGATCGACGTGGAATCTCGATGATCACTGGGCTCACTCAGGGCGTCAATCGCCAGGCTGCTTGGAACGTCCTCATTCACACCAGCTTCACGCTAAGTAATCACTACTTCGTCCGAGGCAACTTGGTTCGATGCTTGTCAGATAGCCGCCAAGATCGTTTAGGTTGCTGGAGGATTGTCGATTCTCGTTATTTGCAATCGATATGCAACAGCAGGGCCGGATAGTTCGGCAGTTTTCCCAATACACCCACCGCCGGGCCGTTCATCTGTGGTGATTGGCGGAGCAGCGTGGGTTTGTCGCCGGGTTTTCGCGGAACCGCTCCCGTCGCTGCCGATCACGGCGCAAAGTGCGTGATTTGGCGTGCGGGTGCCGATCGAGCCGAGACGTTGGCGTCTCCATAGTCAAGGCCGGCTTGGTACGCCTGCACCCGTGTCGACTAGGGGCGGTTTTGGGAACCAAGTGCCGAGCGAAAAAGAGTCTCGGATGAAGCGGTGTCGCACACGGTTCGTGCGCGGGTCGCGCGCTTAAAGCGTAACGCTGCCGCCGGCCCTAACGAACCTTGGGCGGCTGTCCCGCCGTCGCAAGTCGTGTTTGGAGTGTGTCTCGCAGTTTGATCGACTGCTCGAGGCAATCCGAAAAACTCGCCGCCAAGCTCGCGTGTTCAAAAGCCGAAATGAGCTTGTCGGATTCAAGGTCAAGCAAGGCAAGATTGTGATGGCCGGCGGACTCGCCATAGAGCTCGCTGAATTTGGTGAAGGCTCCCTCGCGATCCCCGCTTTGATAAAGAAGGACGGCATGGGTTGCCTGCAACCGATTGCTTTCTGGTGCGACGACTAGCCCTTGCTGGATCGTCTTCATGGCCTCGGCATGGCGCCCCGATTCAAGCAAGGTCCACGCCAAGTTGTTGAACACTTCATCGTTCGCCTGACCTCGCGCGATTACGTTACGGTAGCGAGTGATTGCGGCGTCGGTTTGGCCGACATGGACATAGAGTGGCGCAAGCTCAAGGTCAAAGCGTTCTTTGTCGGGTCCAAGCCTTTCTGCCTTTTCGTACAGTTTCATCGCCTCGACGGCATGGCCGTTTGCCGCAACCAACTTCGCGGTTTCGAGACAAATCTCGCGCTCACTGAGATCGGAGCCGAGTGATGCCCCAGGCTTGGAATTTGCTCCTGCGTCAAGGGGCTTTAGGAATCCGGTGGGTCTTTTGTCCTGGACCACGCGGCAACCAGTGGAGACGATACATCCAGTCAAGAGCGTGCCAATCAACAGCAACGTTTTGACGTTCATCGAATGATGCTCCCAGGACCGAATGTGCCAAAGTTCCTCTGTCCCCCGCCGCCGGTGTTGTTGAATCCGCTACCTCGATTACCATTCCGGCCGATCCCTATTCCGAGTCGTTCGGCTTGCTGTCCTCGTAGTCCGAGCGCTGCAGGAACGGCGATGGACACATCGACCGGTGCAACACCGAGTTGCGTTAGTTGGTCGACGGCTGCCTGGACGCGAGCCTGATCCATCTCGTCACTTCCCGAGGGTTCGATCACCCATGTCAGATCGCTTGCGGAGCCTGCGTTTGCCATCCGCGACATTCGCCGCGTAGCACCGGGCGAAAGCTCCGCGGTGTCGCCCACGAAGTCACTTCGATAGAGCACGAGTTGGTCCGCAAAAGCGTTCGACACCTGGACGGTTTGCCAATTGCAGACCTTGTTTCCTGCGGCTTCCGGAATGGCACCGGCGGGGATGTCGGCACAGCGATCAACGCCGAAGATTCCGCCTCGACTCGCGCATCCTGAGACAAGGAAGAGACAACCCAGCACCGCGAGGGAGAGCGATTTGGAGAGTTTACTGTTCATGACTTGCACCCTCGAAGTAGTCGCTCTCCCTCGCGGTGCTGGGTTGTCTCTTCCTTGTCTCAGGATGCGCGAGTCGAGGCGGAATCTTCGGCGTTGATCGCTGTGCCGACATCCCCGCCGGTGCCATTCCGGAA
>JBCBLJ010000493.1:0-6337 GCA_038520195.1 Planctomycetota bacterium | reverse complement strand
ACGAAGCGGAGCAAGCTCGGACCACTGAGTCTTTAAACTCGGTACTCCTTGCGATTGCAACCAAGCGTTGGCCATGCCCGCTCCCGCAAAGGTCCTTGGCATCTGTCCAAGACGATCGCCAGCGAAGTGGGCCTGACCAACGCTTGGTTGCAATCGCAAGGAGTACCGAGTTTAAAGACTCAGTGGTCCGAGCTTGCTCCGCTTCGTCGAACCGCCTCGTGCGACCCGCACGCCAGGTGGTGTGGGAAGGGCGTCTCGAAAGGGCCGTCCTTACCCATTTTACCCACCGCTTTCCTGCGTCGCGTTGTGATCGTAAGACAAAAGTAGTTCACGCGGAACAATCGTTTGTTGCAATCTTCGACCAGCCGACACGAAGCAAGCGCTGCACGTGTCGCATTCGAGCCAATTTGGCCGATGACGCCACAAACGATCGACAAGCTTTCCACGGTTGCACTTTGGGCATGTGCCACGATTCATTTCTCCGAATACAAATTCAAATGCGGAATCCAATCGAGGAAGAATCCAGCGAACCATAACAAGCAGGGACGCTACGCCGGAACAAAATGCACATCCGACGGATAGTAGCGGTGACGCGGTCACGGAAAGCACCGCGTTGAGAGCATACTTGAACGCGAGAACTGTTGGGATCGCCGCAACAGCGAAAAACAATCCCATCCCGATCATGCACGTCAGAGCCAACCGCGTTCGATCCAGCGGTCGCCGCTTGAACAGTATTTCGTTCGATCCATCTAGCGGCGCTGTGAGTTCTTTGCCCAAGGTGACGGTGTGAAAATGTGAGTGAATTACTAAAGATCAGACGGGTAGCGGCGGTCGTCAGCGGGCGCGGAGAGCCGAGTCTCCATCTCGCGCAAGCCGTGCTCCGTTGCACGACATGGTTACCCGCCGTCGTTTCGATCTGTTCACGGCGTCGAAGCGCCTTTCTCAGCACGGATGTAGCGGTGCATTAGAATCGCGCCGGCCGCGCAACAAGCAAGGCTGATCATCGGTGTCAGAGATTGCCTAATGCGCTGGGAGGTCGTCAGTATAGGCGCCGACTTCAAATTGTTTCCACCTTTCGCGTGTGCCCATGTCTTGAATAGCGAGATGCATCCGCAAACGCAGACGATCAGCAGCCAAGTGTTGACTAGCACGCGTATCCTCACGGCAAGTCGCACGCTACGTTTGTCAGCGGCTTGCTTCTCGCCATCACCAGTTGGCGTTTGAGCGGGCTGATACGGATTCATGCGCGCTTCAGCCGATTAAAAAACGAAATGCGATCTATCCGGGCACTGGAGGTGGAGGGATAGATCGTGCGTTGAAGTTTGTCGCGAACCGTTGAGTGCGACGTGACGGGCTCTATTAGAACTCTTCGTACTGAGTCAGGCGAGCTGAATCGGCCAGAGTTTCGAGACCGGGTAGAAAGGGCTGAGTGACCGCTATTGTCGCTGGCAGCGGTGCCTTTGCACTCTCAGGTGGATTCACACGCCTTCGCTCGGTCCTGTCCGGTAACGCTTCACCGTCTTTTGAACGGACCAAGCAAAGAGGTGATCGAATCGAGGGTCGCGATGTGCGAGTTCATTCAGCCTCACAGAATTTGCAATCCTTCGGAGAATTGGCAACGGCAACACACGATGGCCGATTGCCGCGGACCAAGTGAGCACCCTTGCCAATTGAGCGACCGCGTCGACTTGTAGCGATCTGAGCCTCTCACGCAGACGGCCTGAGCGGGCAAAGTTCTCCTCGAACCAACGTGCGTAGTTCTCCTTTGAACGCTCGCTCAGGAACTCACGGCGGTCTTGAATCAAGACCGATGCAGCCTGTTTCTTCATCCCGAACATTTCGCGAGGGACGCCAGCTTCCTCCAGAAGACGCCGGGCGATCGGGCTCGAGTAATCGCCTCCAATGTCCCAGGGTCTCATTTCATCGCTCAAACTGATGTGACGCAGCGATTGAGTGTCGCGACCCGCGATGAACAGCGCCGGGCAGTGGACGTATCCCAAGTGCAAGCGTGCTTCGGTGTGCGACAGTCCGGACTGGTCGGTCCGTTCAAAATTGAACGACAAACCAGCCCGCGTCTTCAACACACGCGTCCCGCAATATCCAGTCAGCAAGAGTCGCCCCGCGAGCTTGTCCCCGAATCCCGCAAAGTAAACGTCTTCGCCCTTCGCATCGCTTGAAAGAAAAATCGACTCGCAATCCGTTTCCTGACGCCACGCTTCTCGGCTCACTTCGGTACATGACAACCCCAAGTGCTTTGCGATTGGTTCACCGCTATCGATGTCGCCGCTACGGCTGTTTGCGATGGTGATCGAGTCGGTCGCCCCCGCCGCGATCGCCAATGCGCTCACGGTCGTCGAATCGTATCCCGTGCTAACAGTCGTGAGTGGGATGAATGCTCGGGCTCTTGCATCGTCCGCCGCATTGGAGAAGAGGTGCCGGAGTTGTCGGACCATCCGATCTCGAAAGGCGTCGAACGATGAAGGAGGCTGCTCCTTGACCGGCTTTGCCACTTCGGTGAGAGCCTTCCCGTCATAGGCCAGATTGTCGAAGTACGTGAGGTGGATTGAGCCGCCGACACAGGGGATCGACCGTTCATAGCTTTCCAGTCCAGCGATGATCGACCGAAATAACTCGGGATATCGCGTGAACCCGATGATCGGCGACAGATTTGCGACGGCCATCAGTGCAACCATCGAGTTTGAAACGAAGGTGTGTTCTCCAAGACGGACGCGATGGAGGCGATCCAGAACCGTACACGACGAGACAAACAAATGCGTCCCGCCGCGCAACCGGCCTCCCGAGCCAAATACACAGTCGGTTTGATCGAAATCTCCGGAAGCAAAATCGCCATCCCAAACTGCTTCGCAGAACCAGTCTTCGCGGCAGTGGACGTCGGGTCCACAAACAACTTCTACGCTGGATCCACCTTGGGTGCATTTGGCAACCCAGGCAAGTGGCGGCCAATCTCGTTCACGTTGATAGCGGAAGGTCATTCCTTGAACTCACTCGCGTGGGCAAGATGTCTGCCTCTCGTGGAGGCGACTCGAACGGGACCTACATATTTTTCGCACGATCGGTTTCCGGCCGATTCGCGATTTGAGGCGCCACGCCTAAGTCTGAAACAATCCAACGGTGTTTACCGGCGAGGTTTCCTTGGATTTGGTCCGTTCGCGATAGCCGAACTGAGTAGCCTTCGAGCAGATTCGCGATTCGAGTTCGACTGGTCTCGTAGGCGTCGATGATTCCGTGGTGTTCCGACTCGAGAAGGATCTCGAGAGAGCCGTCCGACGCTTGCTTCGCTTGAAATCGACGAATTCTTGGGTCGGCTTCGAACAAGTGCTTGAGCACAATCGCATGCAATGGCTTTCCCGAACGAGTCAAAAGGAAATCGTTGTTGCGTCCTTCAATTTCTCCCAATCTCGCAAATCCGTCGCACTGTCGATTGATCGGTCGATCCGTCAAGTCTTCGATGCGGTATCGAATCAGCGGAAAAGAGTGGTTGTTGAGAACGGTCACGACGATTTCATATCGGCCATCGTCACGAGGCAACGTCTCCAAGTAGGTGACGTCTTCTCTCAAACGCGTTCGGCCGTCAGGATCCGTGAAGGCCATAATTCCGCACTCCACGCTGCCATATTCGATGCCGGACGGAGCTTTGAGAGACGCGCTGGCGAATGCTCGCATCGAAGCATCCGCGGGTTCGGCGGTCATCGTCACCAATCTTAGAGACGGCAATTCGAATCCGAGGCGCTCGGCTTCGGTCGCCAGAAGATGGACGGCCGAACTGTAACCGTAAATGCTCGCCGGCTTGAATGCCGCGATCGCTTTCAAATGCTCCGCTAATTGCTTGCGACCCAGCTGATACGCACTGCGCCGCAAGCGGTTGCGAAGTCGATCGACCGTTGGCTGTGTGCGCCGTTTGATCCAGCCCTTCACTCCCGGCGCAAAGGAAGCGCTGTGCCCCCAGAGAAAGACCTTCTTGTCGAAAAAATCGACTCCAAACTTCTGCTCGTAACGATACTTGCACTGCAGCATCTCACGATGAGCATCGGATTCCCAATAAACCGCCATTGGCACACCGGTCGAGCCACCGGTCAGGTGCCAGGAACCCACACGGCGACCACTCGAAAGGAACTCCTGAGGTGCACTGCGAACAACGCCCTTGGCTAGAGTAGGTACAACGTCGCTAAAGTGCTCGAGCGTCTCGAACTGACGCGGTAAGCGATGCTCGCTCTTCAATCGGCGGTAGTACGGCACCGATTCGATAGAGGATTCCCAAACCCGATTCAGTCGATCGAGTTGGAATGCCGAGATCCGCTCACGGTCCCATGTCTCGCGTGTCGCGAGACATGGCAACGAGCGTCGCGCGGCCTGAAATCGTGGCAGGTAGCGCATCAACATCATGGCACATGAGTCTCTGTGGTGGTTGATTCGTCAATGGTTGTTTGATCTACCCTCGGTGCAGACCACTGTGGGCCTAACTCGCTTGCCTCGGAGGGAACCCCACTGACACCTGCTCCGCGATAGACCTCCAACAGTTGTTCGTAACTGTGTTGGCGTGTGTATTGGCTCATGAATCGTTTCCTCGCGCCCGCCATCAACCGCTCCCGGCGAGTTCCGCTCGCCATGAAGTTCGAGATCGTATTTGCGAGGTCGTCGGAGTCTCCCGGCTTGAAGAGGTACCCGCTCTCACCGTCGATGATAAGCTCCGCGATTGCACCCAGCGAACTACCGATCACGGGCGTGCCCACGGAAAACGACTCGCAGATCGTTCGTCCGAACGTCTCGTACCAAAGCGACGGCATGATCAGGCCCGAAGAGTGGGCGAGTATCTTCAAAACTGTCTCATTGGATTGAAAACCGAGAAGCTTGATTCGAGCGTCCCCCGCTGCGGCTGATTGGATGAGAGATTCATCGGGCCCCGTCCCGACGATCCAAAGTTCGCATTCCAGGTTTGCTTTGCGCCAAGCATCCAACAAGACTCGGATGCCTTTCTCCGGTGACACGCGACCGACAAAGACAAGTCGGTTTTCCCGAGCGTCGGACCGGGTTGGGCCACCTACGCTCGCGTCGTTGGCGAAATTTGTTTTGACCATGATTTGGTCCGCGTCGATTCCTCCACGAATGCAAATCTGCCGAGCGAATTCCGTCGGCGTGAAAAACATCGAAACTCTTCGGCGGTACGTTTTCAGCGCGCCGTGGGTGACTTGAAGCGATGCGACAACGGCGCTCGCCGAACGACTGTCGCGGTAACAAGCGTGTTTGATCCCAGCGAGTGGCAGCGTTTGGCTCAAACACTTTTCGCAGACCTGTCCGTCTCGATAGAGAAACGAATTGACGCAGAAGAGCCGGTAGTTCCGAAGTGCTTGCACGACCGGAATTCCGACGCGTCGTGCTTCGCGATAGACGGAGGGGGAAATCTGTGGAAACGTGTTGTTGCAATGCAGGACATCAGGACGAAAAGCACGAACGAGTTCCCGAACTTTCGCGGCCGATTGTCGGTTCCAAATCGTGTTGGTAGCCGTACGAAGTTGTGATTGCTGTCCCAAGTCGCAATTGTCGAGCGTAAATGTCTCGACTGCGTGCCCCGCGTCTCGCAACACTTCGACGTCGGCTTCGAACGAATAGTCTTCGCCGCCTCGATTGCGATAGTAGTTGTGGCAATAAAGGACTCTCACGTGGATGCCCCGATTGGGCTGGAGTGGACGAAGGATTCGTCTCGAGCCGGCTGGGTTTGCCCCTGGCGATTTCGTTGGACTAGCCATCGAGACCGCCCAATAACAAGTCCATAGACGACAAAGAAGACCACCGACTCAGGCCGGACGGGCCCAATGAATGTGATGCATGTCTGACTCCAAAGGAGGTACCAAAACAGCAGGAACAGCGCGACTGCGGCGAGGTCACGCGAGGTCGAATCCTGTCGAAGCAGTTTTGTTGCGTCAGTCGCTAGCCCCACCATCGCCAGTGCGAACGCGACGAGTCCCACCACGCCGGTCGAGACGAGCACTTGCATGACAATGTTGTGTGCCGTGTGATTTTGCCAGCTACCCCAAACGAATAGCTTGCCCTCCGCTGAGCTGACGAAGTAGCCGTGCCCGATGAGGGGTGAGCGCTTGATCTCCGTCCACACCGCCTCCCACATTTCGACTCTTCCCGACAATTGACCCAACTGTCGATTGGATTGGCCTCGTCGCACAAATGATTCGCCCTTCTGAAGCACACCCTCGATCGATTCAAAGCCAGGGTCGATCAACAGAACACCTAGAATCGCGAGAGACAATAAGGCGTCGCGCAGCGCGGTTGGACGGCCGCCTTATTGTCTCTCGCGATTCTAGGT
>JBCBLJ010000927.1:0-3093 GCA_038520195.1 Planctomycetota bacterium | reverse complement strand
CCCGGAGCGCACCTCGCGCCAAAAGCTTCGAGAGCGAATGAAGCGCGGGGCTAAACATCCGCCGGTTCCTCATTCGCACCGTCGCCTTCGGCCAGTCGAAAGAAGACTTCCTCCAATGACTTCGCTTCGCCGCCGAACTCTTCACGTGCTTGCCGCATCGAACCGCAGAACAGCACCGCGCCCCTGCGTATCAGAACGAGGTGGTCACACAGGTCTTCGACCAGCGAAAGCAGGTGCGAGCTGATCAAGCACGTGGCGCCGCGTTTGGCTTGGTCCGCAATCGATTCTTTGAGCTTGCGGATGCTGGGCGGGTCCAACCCTGTCATGGGCTCGTCCAGTAGCAGCACGTCCGGCTCTCGCAAATAGGCGCACGCGATCGCCACCTTTTGCCGCATCCCGCGTGAGAGTTCGGATGCGAGCGTGAACTTCTTTTCAGTCAACTCAAGCTCGGCGAACCAGTGATCGGCCTTGGCTTGCCAGTCCTCCACCCGGTACGCTTGGGCAATGAACTGGAGGTGTTCGTTGACGGTGAGCGAATCAAACAACGGAGGATCGTCGGGGACGTAAGCCGTCCGCTGTTTCACGGTCAGCGGGTCCGTGGACACGTCGGCGTCGGCGACACGAAGCGTACCGGATGACGGCCGCAGGATTCCGCAAAGCGTCCGAATGGTTGTCGTTTTGCCAGCTCCATTGGGTCCCACAAGCGCTGCAACCGCACCGCTGGGAACGCTAAAGCTGACGCCGTCGACGGCGACGAACTCTCCAAAGTGTTTGACAAAGTTATCGGTCGCGATCATCGGATTGCCCGGCGGCGGAGAATGAGTGTTGAGCGCCAGGGTGCAAGATGCCGCACCGAACGAAAACGGCGGAGAGCGGCACCGACAAACGCCGCCTTACGCGCGAACTTTTCGGAGTACGATTGAGCTGACGGCCTCAAGTCTAACGAATCAAGGCGCTCCTATTTCCGCTGTCTTTGCTGAATTTCCGCCAAGTCCAACGCCTGTGCTTCGAATCGTTGCGAGAACCTTTAAACTAGGAGACAACATGTCACGACGTCGAATTCATCGCCTCTGTTGCGTCATCACGCTCACCGCCGTTCTTGTTCCGGTCGCCACGGTGCTCGCACCGGCGGTCGCCGATGAACCGGATGCCTACGCGGCTGATGAAAATGAACGTTTTGACCTGGTCGTACGAGAAGACATTTTCGCGGGCTTTGACGGCGACGCAAAGCGTTTGGCCCGCGGGCTCGCCAAGTGCGAAGAGGCGTTGGCAAAGAATCCGGAGCATGCCGAGGCGATGGTGTGGCGCGGCGCGATTCGGATGTTCCAATCGAACGTTCTCTTCAATAAGGGAAAGCAGGCCGAGGGATTCAGTCTTTTCAGTTCCGGCGTCACCGACATGAACAAAGCCAAGGAACTGGCGCCGCATTCCGTGGCCGTGATGATTCCTCGTGCCGCGGTCCTGATCAACGCGGGACGCTCGGCACCGCCGCTGATTGGCCGTCCGCTGTTGGAAGCGGTTCGCGAAGACTTTGAATCGACCTACGAACGACAAAAAGATGTTCTTGATCAAATCGGTGAGCACCCACTCGGTGAGCTACGCATGGGATTGGCGGACATCTATCGGTTGCTTGACCAAAAGGACAAGTCGAAGCAACAACTTGAGGCTCTGCTGAAAGAATTGCCGGATACCGAATACGCCGAGCGAGCCACCAAGTGGTTGGCGGCGAAACCCGACGCAAAGCTTGCCCACAATTGCCTCGGTTGTCACGAGTAAGGGGAGCGCTGCCGATTCATCGGAGTCTCATCCCTTCGGTCGCTACGCTAACAAGGACGGGCGTCCGAGCCTCCTGCGGATGGGTGGTGCTCTTTTTCCAGGAGCACCCGGTATGGGTATCGCCATCGCGGGTGGCGTGGCCGTCGTTGGGCGGGCATGATTGTCGGCGAAGCAAAAACGCCGCGCCCGTTTCTGACACCGTCTCGACCCTACAGACCAAGCAACAGCGAGTTCAAACGCTGGCTCGGTTTGAACGTCTCGAGACGGCCAGGAAACCCAACCCGAAGGAAGCAGCATGTCCAACGAATCGAAGTTTGAAGTCACTCATATCGAGAAGCCCGCCACCAAGATTTCGGGTTGGATGCCGTTGTTTCTTTCGTTGTTCGGAATGGTTGGCGGCGTGGCGCTGGTCATCGCCGGCGCCGCGGTCAACGGCGTCTTGGGTTTCTTCATCGCGGCGTTCGGTGTCATCGGCGGCTTAGCGGCTCTCATGTCTTTGGCGGGTCTGATGGCGATTCAGCCTAACGATTCGCGTGTGCTGCTGCTTTTTGGTGACTATCGCGGTACGGTCAAGGACTCGGGTTTCTTTTGGGTCAACCCGTTCTACACCAAGAAGAAGATCAGTCTCCGGGTTCGCAATTTTGAAACCGGCTCCTCTTCAACACCCGAACAAAAGGACGTCGCCGGCACGCTGTTGCAAGCCAAAACACGAACGGCCGGTCGTCCCTCGAAGGTCAACGATCGCGACGGAAACCCGATCGAGATTTCGGCGGTGGTGGTCTGGAAGGTCACCGATACCGCCGAAGCGCTTTTTGAAGTCGACGACTACGAGCACTTCGTCGAAGTGCAAAGTGAAGCTGCTTTGCGGAGTTTGGCGACGCGTTATCCCTACGACAGCAAGGACGATGAAAAGTCTTTGCGCGGCAGCACCGAAGAGATCTGTGACCAGCTTCGGGCCGATATTCAGGAGCGACTGGAGAAGGCGGGTGTAACGGTGCTGGAGGCCCGCATCAGTCACCTCGCTTACGCTCCGGAGATCGCCGTCGCGATGCTTCAGCGTCAGCAGGCGGGGGCAGTCGTTGCGGCTCGAACCAAGATCGTCGATGGTGCCGTTGGCATGGTCGAGATGGCGTTGGAACATCTCAAACGAGATGGCATCGTCGACCTCAGTGAGGAACAAAGGGCGACGCTGGTGTCAAACCTACTCGTGGTGCTTTGCAGCGATCGTCACACGCAACCGGTGGTGCAGACCGGGGCGTGATAGCTGGCTGCGACGGCTACTCAGTGAAGGGCTTGTCGAGCGCGCGCTGCAGCGAT
>JBCBLJ010000099.1:0-15419 GCA_038520195.1 Planctomycetota bacterium | reverse complement strand
TGGTCTTCTTGGGATCTTTGTGCGAGACGTTGACTTGGCACTCGTACCCATATTTTGGCCAACCAGTTGGCTGGTATTTGGTGTGAAAGTAGATGCCAGCGTTGCTTCCGGGAGTGGTCATCACATCGCACTTGAAGTGAAAGTCTTTGAGGGGTGCGAGATCGCCGGCGTAAAACAAATGACAGCGACTACCGTCGCAAACCAATTTGCCGTCCTCGACGTGCCAGGCGTCAGGGTTCTCTTCGGCGAGCTTCCAGCCCTTCAGCGACGAACCATCAAAAAGGGAAACGAATCCGCTTTCGGTGTCGGCCGTCTGTGCGGTGGCGACGCTGGCGAAAAGGGCGATGGCAACGGAAAGGGAGAGTGTGCGCATGTTTGACCGCGAGTGCGTGGATGTTCGGGGGGGTTGAATGCCAACACCTTACACGAATTGGCATCGCAAGGCGGGCGTCAAAGAGAGCGTGGCAAAAGAAAAACGCCCGTCGGATTGCCAACGGGCGAGTCGTCGATTCGGAGACGATGAGGCCTAGAGGCCGGCGTCAGTCGCGGGCAATTCCTTGTTCTTGATCTTTTCAGCGAACGTCTTTTCGTCCTTGCTCTTCATCTCGCCGGCCTTCTCGAGGCCTGCGAAAATCTTCTTCTTGGCCTCTTCCGGGTTGGCTTTGACGTAGTCCTTGGGGAAATCCTTTGCCTTGAGGTACTTGTGAACCGCTTTGCCGTACTCGTTGCGGACTTTCTTCTTGTCTTCGCCCTTCACGTGGCAGACGTAGCAACCAGCCTTTCGGGCGCTCTTCTTGAAGCCATCATCAACGTCGTCGCCGCTGAGATACTTGCTCTTCCATTGCTTGCTGAATTCGCTGGTGGCTGACGCTGGGCCGGCAAAAAGCACCAGGCAGGTGAACAAGACTGCAAACCGTTTCATGCATTGTCTCCAAGAGTGTGCGGGCCGCAAAAGTCGCGGCGGACCCCAAGACTGGGGCAAGGTGGGGATTTGCGGGACTTTTGTCCCAAACCATTAAGGCTCAGTATCGGCCAAAAGTCAATGCACTTCGAACGAATTCACCGCGAGGGCGGCCCAAATGAGCCGCTGAAGAAGGGCGTGGCTTGGAAAATAAAAAACCGGCGTCCATCCAGACGAGATTGCCCCACAAAGCTCTCGTTCAAACGGCCGCCGGTATAGATGGAATCGAACGAGCTGCGGTTTGCTTGCTCGCTTGCCCCTCCGATGTCGGGGAACCCCGATCGCGAGGAGATTTCGACGTCCCAACCTCACTGGCGAACCAATTCTCGGAACGCTTGATTGAGTTGTTTGGTGATCGGACCCACTTTACCGTCACCAATCTCACGACCGTCAAGCTTTACCGCTGGAATGACCTCCGCGGCGCTCCCCGTCAAAAAACACTCGTCGGCGATGAACAGGTCGTGACGCGTCATCGTGGCTTGATTGGTGGGGATGCCGGCAGCGGCCGCCAATTCCAAAACCGCATTTCGAGTGATGCCCTCAAGGATCCCCGCATCGATCGGAGGAGTGTTCAGTACGCCATCCTTCACCGAGAAAATGTTGTCACCGGTGCATTCGGCGACTTCCCCGTTGTGGTTGAGCATCAGCGCTTCGATGCAGCCGGCTCGAAGGCCTTCCATTTTCGCGAGAACGTTGTTCAGGTAATTCAGGGATTTGACCCGGGCGCTGAGTGCGGCTGGATGGTTGCGAATCGTCGAAGCCGTCACAAGTTCCAACCCGTTCTCGTAGTAGGTCTCGGGATAGAGCGTGATGCTGTCGGCGATGATGATGATCTGCGGATCGCTGCATTTGAAGGGATCGATTCCCAGCGGCCCCGCACCTCGCGTCACGACCAATCGAATGTAGCCGTCGACCAGTTCGTTGCGACGAACAGCTTCGTTGGTATCGTCAGCCAGCTGCTCCAGCGAGATGGGCAATTGCAGGCCGATCGCGCGCGCCGACTCATCGAGTCGCTCGAGATGTTCCTTGAGTCGAAACACCTTTCCGTCGTAGGTCCTCATCCCTTCGAAGACGCCGTCGCCATAGAGTAAACCATGGTCATAGACACTGACCTTCGCGTCCTCGGGAGCGAAGTATTGGCCGTTGATGTAGATCTGGCGAGTCATTGGCTTGAGGAATTTACGAGGAAGAGTGTCACGCGTCGACTTCCGAGTCGGTCACCGCTTTGACGATCGCGGAGTCAAAATAGTTGATCGACATACCGGCGTCGACCACAACCGACTGTGCCGTGATGCCACTGCTGCGGGGTGACAAAAGGAACGCAGCGGTCGCCGCGACTTCCTGCGTCTTGACCGCCTCACCCCGCGGAATCACTCGCTCCGCGAAGAGATACGAATCCACGTATCCCGGGATACCTGCCGAAGCACTGGTCTTTAAAAGCCCCGCCGACACGGCATTAAACCGTACTTTACTGAACCGGCTAAATGACTTCGTTAGAAAAGCGAGGGACGATTCAAGAGCCGCCTTGATCGGTGCCATGAACCCATAGCTCTCGCTCGCCATCCGCGTCGTGCTGATGCCGATCGTCACGACCGACGCGTCGGCCGAGAATCGTTCCTTCAACGCGTTGCACACGTTGGTCAATGAGTAACAAGAGATGTCCACGGCTTGCAGGAATTGTGAACGAGTTGTCTCGTGAAACGGACGAATTCCTTCCGGGTAATCGGCGAATGCAATCGCGTGGACGAGTCCATCGAGGGTGACACCCCGTTCGGCAAGATGGTTCGCGAGCGCATCGATTTCGCCTTGTTTCTCGACGTCACAAACCAGCACCTCACGGTCCTTCAGTAGCTTCGCGGTCGCTACTTTGCGAGACTCGCTGCGGACCGAATAGATGACGGTGCCACCGGACTGCTCGATCAGTTTTGCGACCGCGTACGCGACGCTCTTTTTGTTGGCAACTCCCATCACCAGGAAGTGCTTGCCGGCGAATTGGAGGAAATCAAACGCTTCGCCTGGGTCACTCATTTCCGGGTGCCCCCTGAGTCACGCCGCACGCGAAGTCGAGCCTCGTCGCGAGTTTCCCGTCGAGCAGAATCTTGCCACTGAGGAAGAAAGCATTGCTAAGCTTCTCATTCAGCGTCACGTGAATCTCGACGCGGTCGCCCGGTCGCACCAAACGCTTGAACTTGACACCGTCCATCCGCGTCGCCACCGGAATACTGCCGGGCGTCTCTTCCATGAATTTCTCCAGCAACACCGCGCCGGCTTGCAAGCAGCACTCGCATTGGATCACGCCGGGAACAATCGGTTGATTTGGAAAGTGTCCTTGGACGAAGAATTCCTGTTCGTCAAACGTTTTCGCACAAACGATCGATGAGTCATCCCGACTCAGGATTTCGTCCAGCAGCCGCATTGGCGGGCGATGCGGAATCGCCCGTTCGATCTCTTCAATACTCATGGCGGTAATTGACGTGACCCGTGGGAACGCGCCAAGCCCGGCAAGCTGGCTCCATTCCCGGCTTTCGAAAATCGCCGACACCGATCATCATGCGGTTTCTTCGGCTCGAAACCCTCACCCCTGGAAATCGGACCTTGGCAGCGTCCACGATCTTCAACGTTCCGAACACGCTTACCGGGATTCGCTTTCTGATGGCGTTGGCCGTCATGGCGCTGGTTCCTCTGGGCCACTACTTCGCGGCCAACATCGTCTTTCTCGTCGCCGTCTCCACCGACTGGATGGATGGCTATTGGGCACGAAAATACAACCAAGTCACCAAGTTCGGACGCATCTTCGATCCGTTCGTCGACAAAATCATCATTTGCGGGTCCTTCATCGCATTGACGGGGGTCGCCGAATCGCCCGTTTACTCTTGGATGGCGACCACGGTCGTCGCCCGAGAACTGTTGGTCACCAGTTTGCGGGGCATGGTGGAAGGTAGCGGAGGCGACTTCTCAGCTCGGTGGCTCGGGAAATGGAAAATGGTTCTGCAGTGCGCCGCGATTGTCGCCGCGATGTGGTTGCTTCAGTCTCCGACCGAGTCCTGGTTGGTTTGGACAACCCGAGTCTTGCTTTGGTCGTCGATCGCGTTGACGGTCTATTCTGGATACGACTACTGCGTCGAAGCGACCCGGGTCCTCACGAGCCCGCCGCGATCGTCCCAACCTTCCAACTCGGAGGCGTGAGCGTTGGGCGCCCTGTTTCTTGTCGGTCTGGCGACGACAACGATCGCCGTCTTCGGTTGTATCGTGACCGGCGTCGGCCTTTGGACCGCTTGGTGTTTCGGTTGGTTGAATCGAAACTTGGTCGGTGATAGATCGGAGTCGCTCCTCTCTCGCACGCCCTACGAGAAACCGCAGTGGACGCTATTCGAGTGCCTGCTCATGTTTGGGCTGATGCTCACCTTTGGCGGCTTCTTTCAATCCTTTGCGATTCGCAAAGCGAACGTGGAGCAGGGGATCGTCGCGACCGAGGAATCGGCGAATGACACGGGCCGGGCCGCCTCCTCGGAACCAGACTCCGAAGACGCCGAATCGAACGCGGTTCAGGACGCGAAACAGCCGTCCTCCGGTTTGCCACTTCGAACACGACTGAGGATCGCGTTTCTCGCAAATGCGTGCGCGCTTTGCGGTACCTTCCTGTGGCTTGTCGGCATCCTCCGACTCTCGCCGAAACAACTGGGAGTGATTCCAAGCCGAACGACAATTCGCCAAGGCTTAGTCGCGACGATTTGGATCTTGACGCCCGTCATGCTAATGAACCTCATCGTCGTTCAGTTCGTCAAGTATGAACACTCGGTGATTGATCTCTTGAGCGATGAGAACGCGTTTGCGACTTATCTTTCGCTCATGCTGTCGACGGCCTTGCTCACGCCCATCTTCGAGGAAGTTTTGTTTCGCGGACTTTTGCAAGGTGGGCTGCAACGGGTCGCCGACCAGGATGCCTACCATGCGCCGGGAAGCACGTGGAGTCCGCGATCCATTTGGCCGATCGCGCTGACCAGTGTCCTCTTTGCGCTCGCCCATGTGGGACAGGGAGCTGCCCCGATCCCGCTGTTCCTGCTCTCAATCGGACTTGGCTTCTTGTATCAGTCCAGCGGTTCCATCATCCCGTGCATCATCGTCCACATGCTGCTCAACGGAACGACGTTGACGATGGAGTATTGTCGGACCAACGCCGAGCTTCCAATCTAGACGCGGTCAAGAAATCACATCGACGAACCGATGGCGAACCGACAGGTCACGTAGACGCTTCGATGGTTCGGCTCGACGAAGAACGTTCCACGGCATAAACGAGACCCGCCGCGATCAACTCAACGGCAATAAAGAGGAACCTCGCCGCGATCGCGCCAAGCAGGGCTTGAGTTTGACCGACAACCGGCGCGAGCACGATGGCGAGCGTCAATTCACGAACGCCGGCTCCCCCGGGCAGCAACGAAACAAAGCCCGCGACCATCGCCAGCGCAATGGATGCGGTCGATGCGATCACGATGGTTTGCCAAGACGAATCGTTTGTACCGCCGGGAAGGCTCGTCACCAAACACGTGAATGAAGCGCCAATGAGCGCCCATGCGACTGCCTGCCAAAACCACGCTTGCACAAAGAACCGCCAGCTCGATCGAAGATCCGTCGGCGAATCCTGCGGCCGCAAACGCCGGAGAACTCGTGAGAGCAATGGGGGAAACGTCGGCAACAACGCCACACTTGCGCCAATGATGGAGCATCCCGCAATCCATCGTGGTACCGGAAGCCAAAGAACCAGGACGCCGGCGATCGCGGCACCAACTGCCATCATCAACAACGTTTCCATGACGACGGCAATCGACCCGCTGACGATCGGGACGTTGGCGGACCTCAGTCGCGCGGCACGCATCACGACGACCATCGCTTTGCCCGGAACATACTTTCCGAGGTGTCCGACGACTTGCGCCGAGATCGCTTGACGTAAGTCGACGCGGTGTCCGATGGCACGGCTCGCCTCACACAAAACGACGCCGCCGGGTACCAAGCTCAAAAGGTAAAGAAGCGAAGCGATGCCGATCCGCGGCCAGTTGAGGTTCTGCAGTCGTGGCACCGACCGCAGCAGTTCTTCGCGGTGAGCCACGAGCAGGTCTCGCTGCTGCGGGTCCTTTTCTCGGTCGATGGCCTCGTCCACTTCGGCGGCGGCGGCGATCAGTTCGGCCTGTCGATCACCCCATTGAAGCATCGCTTGACGAGTCGCGACCGCCAATCCGGCGACGACAATCAAACCGAGGAGGACTTTGGCAACGAGTTTAACGGACGGTCGCTCCGTCACCGCACACGATCCATCATCTGATTCGTTTCCTTTTCCGTTCCGGTTTCCCTACTCGTTCTCGCCGATCTCCGCTGCAGCCTCTTTCGTGGCATCGACACCGTCGACCGGCGTCTCGACTTTTTCGGGCCAACGAATTTGCTTCCGAATCAGGTTGACATTCCATTTCTTGATGACTTCCGAACGGCGACTCGCCACCGTTTCCTCGGGCTTGAAGTATAGCGTCTTGCCAGTGATGTCCCGAAGGTTCTCCGACGCGAGGACACGAACGGGCATTGAGCCTGACTCGAGCGCTTTGACAAGGGAAGCGTCCTCGCCTGCGATCAACTGATCCTGCGAAAAGCCCACGAGCAGCCGGAATAGGATGTCGCCGTCGGCATCATCCATCGCTTCATTGCCGGCGATCGCCTTTCGAACGAGGGTGGCATCGTTTTGGGAGCGGTCGACCATCTCACGAAGGGAGTCCAGATGGCTGGACCAATAGAGGCGCTGGTTACCCATTCCGAGAAGACCGTCGATTCCAAAATAGGCGGACGCATCCCCGAGGGCGAGCATCGACTTTCCGGCGAGCGCCGCGACCTCATTGCGTCTGAAGTCGAGCGCAACGCGCAATGAAAGCGCGAGTGACTCGGAGGTTTCGCCACGGACAAGTTCTAGAAGCGTTGATGCCGCCTCCGCTTCGAGCGAGCCGGTGTCAATGTCTGGATCGAGCCACGCGGGAAGGCTTTCCGGCGCGTCCATTTCCGGATCGCTGATCTTCTCGCTACCAATCGCCCACGTCACCCGTTCACCGGCATCCAAGTTGAGCGTGTTACCATCGATCGTCAGAACGTGATCCTCCTTTGCCGCCAGGAGTGTCAAGTTGCTCGAATGCGACTGTGCGATTAGCGGATTGTCGCCGATCTCACGCTTGTGGGTCAGTTCAAACGCCAGCACGCCGCCGATCGAACGCGACTGAATCTTGATCACGATGCCTTCGGCCAAGAGGGCAACCTCGTTATCAAGTGAAACGTTGGTGATCATTCCGCGCCCCCATGCGAGCCGAATCCCCGGCGTCTCGGCGACACTCATCCACTCTATTTTGCTGGGACCTACGATTGACGCCAAACTTCGCTCGTCCGCCTCTCCGTCTCCCGCCAAGCGAAAGCTCGCGCGGTACTCGGGGGCACACACAATCGATGTGCCAGAACTGATATCCGAGTCTGGAGCCATCAAACGCCAAGAGTTGTCATCCATCGCCTTCCCAACCAAAGCGTCCTTGGACTCAAAACGCGCAAGGACCGTGGCCGCGACCTCGTCCGGCACAGCGCTCGTATCGACGCTCTCCATCGGTTGAGAGTCGGTCGCCGGCTCGATGTTCTTGGTCGCGACATCCGCGTCGGTCGGAGCGGCGGGCTTGGGTTCCACGGAATTGGGTTCCACCGGAACGTTGGCTGCGATCGCCGCATCAATGAGTTCCTTCATTCCGCCCGATTCAGGTAAAGCAGAGACGACGTTTCCTTCGGCCGATGGATCCGAAGGGGGCACCGCAGGATCACCATCGGGACTCGGCGCCGGTAAGGTCTCCATCGCCATCACGGGTTCGCCGCTCGAATTCACTTCGCTGGGTGGGGCGTTTGTCGTTTCAACTTCCGATTCCTCGCTGGCTTCGCCCATTGGGATGGTTTCGGGAATCGGTGGCGGCCCATCATCACTCCATTCGCCGATCGATGAAGTCGAGTCCGATGGACTGACCGATTCGGGCGAGGCTTCTTCCAACAACGCACTCGATCCCGATGGAAGATCGGGGAACTCGTCCGAGACTTGTTCTTGGTCCTGGTTCGCGGCCACTCGCGTACGTAACAAGGGCTGGAAGATCTTTCCGATCGCGAAAAGCAACACGCCCGCTAGCGCCAGCGAAACAATCCATGGCGTGATCCTGGACGGTCGGACGTCGCCTTCATAGAAGTCCGACTTTTCGAGTGCACTCAGCGGGCGATCTCCCGCAAGGGTCTCGGTCTCACCGAGCGTCGCGCCGGCGTCGGGTGTCGCAAACGTCTGCTGCCGGAGTTTGGTCGGCGCGTCGAAGACACCGCTATCATCGACACCGACCGGCGGGACGGGCGTCGGTGCATCGATGGAAAGCCCATTGAATGACGAACCCCGGTTTGCCTCGGCCGTTTCCGCCTCCCGATCGACTTCACTCTCGTCCGATTGCGCGAAACCTTCTTTCGCATTATCGCTTTTCAAGCCGACTTGGGTTGCCGCCATTCCAAAACCGACGCGAGGACCGATCTCGCCCGCGATCGGTGACGACCCGCCGGCCCCAAGATCGGCGATCACGTTGCCAGACGAATCGACCATGTCGTAGATCCGACCCTTGATCGCCTCCGACGGATTCGCTGGCTTGCCGAGGATCATCGTCAGAATCTGATGGCAAGAGGCCGCCTCCGCCAAGTTCACCTCGGACTCCAAACAAGACCGTTCCACTTCGGCGATCTGCTCCGGAGACAGCGTGCTGTCGAGGTATTCGCTCATCATGTTCGGCTCTTCGATCGGATGGACCGAATCGGGAGCCGGCGCGGACACGGACTTGGCGTGAATCGAAGCTCGGATCGCCGCCACCAGTTGGGTCGCAAAACCACTCTGCTGAAGCTTTTGGCGGAGCGCCTCGGCATCGGCGGGGTCGACCGTGTTGTCGAGGTAGGCGAGAAGGGTTCGAAGTGTCAGTCGCATGATCGTTCTCCTGGGCGTACATTTGTTAGTGACGCCGAGGAACACGATCCGTGCAAAGAAACGCCGGAAAACTCAATTTTTATTGATGAGCCGGATTCGGCCGGGGCATACCAAGGTCTGCGGCGATACCGGTCGAACACATGTGCTCTGCAGGATCGGACGGCTGTCGATTGAGCCTGCGCGGAAGATTGAGCCTGCGCCGAAGACTGATTCGATTTGGCTCTACAGCAGCACGTTCAGGACGGGCACGTTGGTGGCGATCGCGGAAAGCACGACGATCACCAACACACACATCCAGACAATCATTCCGACGCTTGACGCGATAATGAACTGGTTCAACGATTTGACCGCGACGACTGCCGCCACGGCCATCGATTCTTCCGACGCGGTTTTGAGTTTGGTGCTTGTCTGTAGCGCCAACGCACCGGCGATCAAAGCGACGCCGCCGAGCGCGATTCTCATCGTGCCGCCCATGTAATCCGATTGGAGCGGTTTGCCGCTGGTGCTTGAGAACTTTGTGATCTGCGCCCCGCAAAAGACCAAGCCACCGATCACGAGCATGATTCCAAGGATCAAAAGCATCGTATGTTGTTTGGTAATTTCGCTCGCCAGCGGGCCGGCGTCACCCATCGGGCCGGCCTCTGTCGCGCCGCTGGTGATCATGTCGGGTGCTTCGCCGGAAGCGGGTTTGGGCGCCGGGCCGAAGAACTCGGGGAGCACCTCCGACGCCGGCCGCCAAGCATCCATGCCGCTACGCCAAACCAGCGAGTCTTTCTTGAGAATCTTGGCTTCGTGGTAGAGCCGCATCTGATCCATCGAAACGGGACCTTGCTTCTCTCCATTGACATGGGCATACCACTGCGCCTGGGCGTTTTCGTTGGCCGCCGGTTTGGTCGGGCCGCCAAGCGAATCCCCGGGTGGCACGTCCGAACCCGATGCCGCGAGGTCCGACGAATAGGTGGTTTGCTGAGGAAAGAAATTGCCGAACTCATCGGCCTTCATCCAACTCAACCCGTCACCCGAAAGCTCGTGCATGCGGGTCACCTGGCCGCGGCGGATCATGTCGCGCAGCTTGTCGGGCGTGAATGGTCCGATCGTCCGGCCGCGGAAGCGGACAAAAACGCGTTCGATTTGATCCATGTGACTCAGTTCGGAAACAAGAAGAGCGGGCGTCCGGGAACTTGATAAACGGGATTCGGTGTCAGCGTGACGTGACCATTTCGTAGCGATCCGACGGAGATGATCGATGTTTTGGCGCTGCCATCGCGAGAAGGAATCGCCACGTAGAGCTTGCCGTCATACTCGGGCAGCGCACCACGCAGGTGGTATTCGATTCCTCCGTCGTTGGCCTTCGCCAAGAAACCGATCCACTCCAGTCGCGTGGCCGCCAAGTCTCGGTACGGAAGAAGCGGATCGCTGAATCGACCGAAAGCGAGATTCATCTCGGTCCGCATCGTCTGCAAGAAATCGGGCGACAGTGGCGTTGCAACGGGACGCGGCTTGAACCAGTCGTCACGAATCTTGGCGCGTCGATCCAGGCTTCGTTTCGTCTGGGTCAACGACTGACGCAGTTCATCACTTCCGTCGATGGCAACATCCACAATGTTCGCGATCAACCACTCTTTGATCACGCCATCGAGATTGGCGTCCTTTGTGATGTCGGCGGCATAGGAAATGAGCGTTGATTCCCAGTTCGAGGTGAACTTTGCGACGTCACGGTTCTTTCGCGCGATCAAGCCGCTGATGGCATCCATGGGATATCGGGTCGGCTTTGCGATCGGCCCCGGTAGCGAACGAACTCTTGAACCGCCCAAGGCATCATTGACGAGAGCCAACGAGTGATTCCCCGGAGTCTCAAAGCGATTCAAATGACCCTCGACCCATGTCGCTTCCATCAGATAGGTCAACTCACCCTCGTCCGGATCGTTAACCGTCACGGTCATCAGGTTTGCCAGAGGGTGCTTGTCCATGCGCATGAACGCATCGTCCAACAGTCGACGCCGTTCGGTAAACTCTCGCATGTCTTCGTCGAACCGCGAAAGCGAAGAGAAGATCGGATTCGGTGAAATCAACTTTTTCAGGTCGGTGGACGTTGTCACCAACTCTTGCGCTTCGCTCGGCGTAATTCCACCTTCACATTTCGATCCCAAACGTTCGAGCCAATCATTGGCAGAATCGACGTTGATCCAATGCTTCTCCTCCTCGAGTACCGTATCGAATTCGACGAAGTTGGTACGTGCGACCGACTGCGTCGAAAGCTCGGCGAGGCGATCCGAAAAGACCTCGAGAGTGCGCGAGCCCATCAGCGATTCGATCGCCTGACTCCGCTGCTCAGTGATCATGCCGAGTTCCTTCATCTTTCGAAGCTGCATCGAAATCTGATCTCGAAGCACCCGGGCCTTGCTCGCCGCCTCGTCGGAGTGACGCGGGTATTGATTCGGGAGTCGAGAAACGGTGGTCAACAGCGCTTGCATCGCCTGCTGGTTGTCGGCGCTGCTTCCGCGTGAAAGGAGCTGCCCGAACTGGCTTTGGAACTGTGCCACCTCCGCAGCCATTTCGTCGGACTGACGTCTCTTTTCCTCTTTAAAGTACTCTTGCTTTCGCAGCGTCAGTTGATCGACCTGAGACTTCTCCCGATCCGAGATCGCCAACTCACGCAGTTGCGGTAGCAACGATTCATCGATCATCGCGGGGTCATCGTTCGCTGCCTGCTGATACAGTTTTTCAAAGCGATTGACGCGCGATGTTTCGCCGTCGACGGCCTCTCGTGCGGTCGCGTGCAGCGTGATCATCCGTGGCTGCTTGGCGAGCTCGGGGTTGTTCAAGAACAGTGTGTTGTAGTACGTCAACGCTTCCTGGTACCGCTCGGCCGTGACCAAGGATTCCAACTCGGCAACGGCCTCCCCGGCGGCTTGTTTTTTGTTCGAACTCGCCATCATCCAAAAAACGCCGGCGGCGATCAAAACCACCGCCGCGATGACGGACCCGGCGATCAGGTAAAGAGTCCGCTGACGCTCTTTCGCGGGCTTCGCCGCCAAATGCTTCATTCGCTTGGAGAGTTCCTCGGGGACATCCGCGCCGAATTTGGAAGCTTGTTCGTAGGCCTTCTGGACCTCTTCGATCGATTGTTCGCCATCGAGAGAGGACTGGAGGTTCGAGACGGCCAGTTGACGTTCGCTCTCCATGACCGATTGACGATCAAGATCCTCGAGCCACTGCATTGCCGGCGCGACAAGCGGTTTGAGCTGATCCGGGACGTCAAGGTTGTAGCGAGCGCGGGCCGATTGCCACTCCGTTCGCAGCGATCGCGCAAGCTGCTCGTCGTGAGCGTCGAACGCATCGCTGATTCGCGGCGCGATTTTTCCCAGTTCCTCTTCCTGTTGCTTTCGGAGGTGCGCCTCGGCGGCAAACGAACTTTGCTCGACCAGCCGTTGCGACGGCACAATCCGCCACTTGCCGACGGTCAGTTCCTTGTGCAACTCGTACAGCTGCCGGGCATTCTCCGACTCCAGCGCGTTTTTCAGTTCAGTATCGATCTGTTGCAACCGCATCTTTTCCCAGTCTTCGACATCATCGGTCCAAACGGGGTTGTTGGCATCCACGCGGGCGATTTGCCGGAGCGTCCGTAACCGCACGCCCAACGGTGCTTTGGCGATCGCCAACCGACGATGCCGCCGCAAAAGCGCATCCAGTGGCAAACTCTCAATGATCGCTTCGTTGATCTGCGCAACATGGTCGTGATTCAACTGCGGCGGCAGCGGGATCGCCATGAATTGCAGGATCTCGTTCCACTCATCCCACTCGGGGAACTCGAGTTCGGCCGCCGCGTCCAGCGCGTTCGGCGTCATCTCGACTCGCTGGATCGCCTCACTTCGAAGTCCCTTTCGCAGCAGCATCACCGATTCGTCGAGTCGTTGATTGACCTCTTGGACCTGACTGCGATAGTCATCGGCGAGCGGGCGCATTTCTTCTTCCGCAATGCCGTCGCGTTTTTCAAGGGCTCGTCGAATCTTGTCTACGGTGGTCGCCATCGGAACTACCAGGAGAAATGGAAACGAAGCGGAATACGCCGTACGACGGCACCTTCCGAGTCATAGAACTTGAGGTCGGGGACTTCGACCACTTGCCCCTCACGCAGCACGCGAGCAGCCTCTTGGAGACCCCTCGTCGCCGCCGCGAGTCGCTCCAAGTCCGCTTGGATCTGGAACAGAGCGTCGGTTTCTTCCTTCGACAATTGCTTCGGAGACTGACGGACCCGCTCACGAATGGTCTGGCCCGATTGTCGCGCCTCGGCAGCAAGCGTTGCGGCGGAATCCATCGAGCGTAACACATGCCGATACACGGCTTGTTCACCGCGACTCGCCGGCGACATGATCGAAGCGAGCGGACTGAGGTAGATGTCCGGCAAAACAGCCGCATTCTGCTTGATGGAAAAGTAGAGCGCCGCCATCTCGTGGACCGCCATCCCGACGCGTCGGTAGGCCTCGGCTTGGGCAACGAACGGCTCGCTCAAAGTGGTCCAATCGAACCCGACGACGGCCACGAGGTCGTCCGTTTCACGACTCCAATACATCTTCATCGCATGATTGAGGTTCGGAGCCGACCGCGGCAATGGCTCGACCCGGAAAACGCCTGAACTCGGCGTCAGTTTCGTGGACTGGAGGGATAAATCGGTCGGTTCGCCCAAAGCAAAGGTCTCGCCGCCCCACGAAATCAATCGAGACTCCTCCATCGCGGTTCGCCATCTTGCTTCAAGCGATTCGGTTTCGGACGCGTCCGTTCCAACCGACGCGGGCTTCAGGCGGACCTTGCCGCGCATTTCGATCGTGGTCGGCAATGCCGGTTCGTCGCCGGTCGCATCACGGGCCCAACTCACCAGTTGCTTTTGATCGTAGTGGACCGCGAGCGTGAGCGGAGGGACTTCGATCGCGACCGGGGCGGATTGTGCCGGTACGGGCTCGGGGTCAAGATCCGGTCGCGGCATCGTCTGCGGCTTCACAGGCTCGGCGAGCGGATTGATCGGCAATCCTGCCATGGTGCGTGCCGCGACCCAGGTTCCGCCAAGCGCGAGCAATCCCAACAGCACGGCCCCGGCGATCAAGAGCGTCTTGTCGCTTGACTGACGTGTCAGTTCGGGTGGCAATTCGGGCGGCTGCTCGGCGACCGGCGGCCCGACCGGCGGCGGGCTCGACCACTCCGACGCCGCCTGGCCCTCCAAGACGTTCAGACTTCCGCCGCCACCGGAATCCACGACCGACGCTTCGCGGACGACACCGCGGGCGAGCGAAACCATTGGCGACGCGGACGTGATCGACTGGGATCGCGTGAGATCGACCACTCGCCCACTCGAGACGGCGAACTTGGCTTCCTCCGTGCCGGCGGGCACGCAACGAATTTTGCATTCCACGTCAGGAGGAATGTTGGCGGCGTAGGTGTTGAAGGTCGCTCGCCAGCGTTGCTCGGCGGGGATCAGTGAGATCGACTCGTTCATTAACTCAAGCAGGACGTCACGATGTTCGATCGCGTAGACGACCCACAACGGTTTCGTTTCGCCACTGAGCATCGCTTCGGCCACCACGCCGCCCCACCCTGCGTCGTCATAGACGCTTTTCCAAGCCGAACAGATCCTTGCGTTTTGGTCGCCCCGTGGAATGACCGGTCCGGTCGACGGCGTTTCGCATTGGCCGAACCAATCTCTTCGCATGAACGACTGGAGCATCAACCAAGCCGGACCCGCGGACGGATATTCATTGGCGTCCAAGAGCACATGGTGTGCGAGCTTGTTTGGACGACCGCTGTAATCCGTCCCGTAGGCGCATACTAGCGAGAGGACCGACGAATGAGTGCCGCCGAGGTTCAGACGCTGGTGCGCGAATGAAACCGGATTCTTGTCGTCCTGGCCGCTGTCGGGTGCAAACAGGCGACGGTAACTTGAAATGGCTTCCAGACGGGAAATCACATTGATCGGCATCCCGGCGGTGGTCAAAACCACACAGAATCCTCGGCTACCGTGGCGAAGCCCCTTGGGTGCCGAAGTGTAAAGCAGTTCGGAACTCATCGAACGCCTTTAAAGCTCTTCGGTCATCCAGCGGCCGTCCTCGAGGGACGTTCCCCCATCGGTCGCGCCGACCAGACCCGCCGCCCAATTGTGCAACGCCATCAGCATGGGTATTTCGACCCAGAAAGGCTCCATGTCGCGAGGACGAATTCCGAGCGCGCCGGTCGCTTCATCGACGAGTGGACTGCAACCACTGGCGCTGACGGGAATAAACGTCAAGCTCGTCGAAAACCCTTCCGCAGCCGCAACGATCTCGGGGCAAATGTCGGCCATCAGTTCACCGAGATCGTTGCGGCTGCGGAAGGGTTTTCGACGAGCTTGACGTTTATTCCCGTCAGCGCCAGTGGTTGCAGTCCACTCGTCGATGAAGCGACCGGCGCGCTCGGAATTCG
>JBCBLJ010001055.1:0-2309 GCA_038520195.1 Planctomycetota bacterium | reverse complement strand
GTACGTCAAACGTCAATCGCTCCGGTTGCTTCGCGAACTCAACCACTGGCGTTCTGCGCGGGGGCTGGAAACGAGTGAAGACATTACGGTCGAGTTAGAATCGGAGTCGGGTGAGACAACTTCGGTCACCGAGACCATCGATGCTCGGTCACCGGTGTATGGCACTTGGCCAAGAAGCGGTTCGCGAACGCTGGAAGGGAACATCGGTTACCTTCGAATTAGCCGGATGGACGGCGAAGCGGCGAAGGAGATTCGAGACTGGATGCCCAAGTGGCGCGAGACGGACGGATTGGTGGTCGATGTTCGCGACAACGGCGGCGGTACTCGCGAAGCGCTGCTGACGTTGGCAAGCTATTTGTTCGGTCAGAACGATTCGCCTCGTGTCGTCAATGCAGCCAAATACCGTTTGTTTCCTCAGTTCGCTGAAGACCACCTTGTTGCTCGCTTCATGCACCGAGCGAAGTCGAAGCACTGGAACGCGGCCGAGCGCAACGCGATCGATCTGTTCGCCAGTCACTTTCAACCCGCATGGACGCCGCCGGAAGACGAGTTCAGCGAGTGGCACTATCTGGTGCTTTCACCCGGATCGGAGGACGCATTCCACTATTCGAAGCCCGTGGTGGTTCTCACGAACGCCAAGTGCTTTAGTGCGACGGATATCTTCGTCGCGGGAATGAAGGAGTTGCCGCACGTGACGATCCTGGGCACAGCGACCGGCGGCGGCAGTGCGCGGACCACTTCGGTTCGGATCGCGAAGGATATCCGTTTGCAAATTGGTTCCATGGTTTCCTACCAAGCCAGCGGAGAACTCTTTGATGGGGTTGGTGTGCAACCGGATGTCGAGGTGCAACCCGAGCCCGGGTATTTCCTGGGCGCGAGCGACGAGACACTTGCGGCCGCGGTGCGGCTGATCCAGCGCAGTGCTCAATAGGTTTCCAATCGACCTGCGTGACTCCCACGCGAGTGGTTCAGCTTTTGAACGTCGCCGAAAGTATCATCTGCATCAGCAACGATGCGCCGATCAGAGCGACGAAGGAAAGAAGGCAGGCGAGCGCCGATCGTGCTCGCTGGCCATTCGCCGCAAATCCCCAGGCGCCGTAGACGTACAACAAGATTGGGAAAGAACCTGCCACCGGCGGAAGCATTGGTGCGAACGATTGCACGACGCCAAAGAGCAGCTGTAGGATCACGGAGATGCCGATGATGTAGAGGCCAAGTGCGTACCACTCGATTGGCGTGCGGTATGCCTTGAGCAGCCAACTGGTCAGCCCCATGACAAGTGCCAGCGGTATCAGCAGCGCCATCGCGAAGAATGCGAAGTATTCGGTGACGGCAACGACCATGCCTCGCTCGAAAGCACTCAGGTCTTCGGCGAGAACTTGCGTTGGAGCATCGACCAAACGCAAAGTCAGCGTGATCAGGACTCCGGTGATCAGGCAAAACTTCATCGGGCTCGCGTAGGTGCGGCGTTTGCCGCGAATCCAAGCGTCAGCCACGAAACCGGGTCGCCATAGGAGGTCAACGGTGGTTCGCAGGAGCGGAAACTCGAGTCCGGTCAGCATCGAGAAGAAGGCTGAGAGAATGACCGAGAGCTTCAATGGACCGATATTGACGTCCTGCCCGCACTCCGGGCAAAACCGGTAGCCCACCATTTTGCGGCCGCACTCGGCGCAATCGCGGGTTGATTTTGTGGGGGCTTTCGGTTCGCTCATTCAGGTCAAAAGTGCTTCCGGCGAGTCGGTGGCTCGGTACAAAAAGAGCGATCGCTGGCAGAGAATGCTCGAGGTTGGAGCAACCTAGAAAAAGTGACAACTATTTTGTAACCATCCGCCTGATCGCGGTAAAAGAGCTTGAGAGCAATCATGCCGCAAAACAAGACCTCCGAAGCATTTGTCCGCCAACTCACCGAGAATCAACCCCGATTGTACGGGTATGTGTACTCGTTGCTGGGTGATCACAGCCGTGCCGCCGATGTGGTTCAAGAGACCAACTTGGTGCTGTGGCGAAAGATCGATGAATTCGACGTGGGCAAACCATTCCTGGCGTGGGCGCTGGGAATTGCGAGATTCCAGGTGTTGGCCTCGCTTCGCGATCAGAAGCGTGATCGGCTGATGCTGGACGCCGAGTTGGCGGAACAGCTTAGCAGTGAAGTGGCGAAGCAATCGGAGCAGTTCGATGACGTTCGACGCTCGTTACGAGATTGTCTGCAGCGTTTGGCTCCGAGGGGCAAGGAGCTGATCGAGTTGCGATACTTTCGGGGACTGTCGACGACGGAGATCGCGACTCAGCTTGAGCGATCGCTGAGCGCG
>JBCBLJ010001116.1:0-2024 GCA_038520195.1 Planctomycetota bacterium | reverse complement strand
CAACTTGATGATGCAGCCTCGCGATGAACTGCGAGGCCGACTCAAAGAAGGCGATAATTCCTTTGAGACAAAGTAGTTACAGAAACGACTGTGCCATTCGTGGCACCCACCGTTTGCATTGAGCTAGTGGCACCTTTTGCGTGGGGCGTTCCCGGTCGCTGGGGGCTAAGATGGGCCGTTGTCGCTTCTTTCCTTGATCGCTGAGAAACCGATGCGAACGCTCTCGACACTCGTGGCCGTGATTGCACTTTCAGTTCCGCTGATTGGCCAGACCGCTCCGCCGAAACACGCCCTCGAGCTGGCGGCGGTTTTGGCCGACAATTGGCAAGAGGAGGTGGAGGTTTCGACAAAAGCGATCTTGGAAAACGCGACGAGCGAAAGTCAGAAAAGACTCGTAAAAGAAGTACTGGCATTCCTTGGAGCGTTCCGATGGGATCAGGCTAAGCGGCAGACCGCCCGAGCGCTGACCGACCGCTACACCGAACAGCAACTGGCCTCGTTGCACGAGTTCTTTTCGTCCGAAGTTGGCAAGAAGTTTGCCGCCGATCGAGCGGCGTTGCGGGCCGAGATCATGGCTAACATTGTCATGACGCGGCAACGTATGATCACGGTGCGTGAAATCGATACCGCCACGGAGGAATTACTCGCTCAGCTGAACGGCAAGGAAAAGCAGGCTGTCGACGCCGCCTTGAAGGCGGAGCCGATTGATCTCGAGCGGTTGCACGGTCGCTGGTATGGAGACGACTTCGACAGAGATGGGAACGGCTATCGCGGATCACTGAATCTCAAGCCGTCCGGACTCAGCCATGTCCTCGGCGTCGACATCGATCACGGCAAAAAGAGTACTACAATACGATGACCACGGCGCATGGAAACTGCGGGGACGTCTCCTGGCAGTCGCCGATTTCGAATCACCGGGCTATGTCCGGTTCTACATCGTCAACTCCGTTACGGAACATCAGCTCGATTACACGTTCATCATCGAAGAGGAGTCCCAGTCGAAGTGGGAAAAACTCTCCGATAGCCGAAAGCGAGTTGAGATACCACCTCGCCCCGCTGGCTACAAAGATCCATACGAGTAACGTTGCGCGGATTCACGGTGAGCGCGCCCGCCAAGCTGAATCGCTGACGGTCTCGACGACTACCGCTACGACCGAAACCGTCAGTTCAATTTGGAAGGAGCACGAGCTGTTGGAAACAATGAGATGTATTGGACGATCTTGATTGCGGCGAACATTCCGGTCTACCTCGCGATCGGTTGGTTGCTTTTTGACACATCGGAAAACGCGGCGGAGACGATTTTCGAAACCGCCGTTTCAATCCTTTGGTCGATGGTGCCCCCAATCATCCGAGTCTTTTTTGATGAAGGAGCGGACGATCGCGAGTCGGGGTTTTTCGAAATTGCCGCGTTCTTCATCGCTTCTATCGCGATCACTTACGGCGAACACTACCTCTTGACCAAGTATGTGTTCGGTTAGTGAATCACTCGATCTGATCTCGCGGAGGCACCATGCCTTTCCACCAGCGATCACCTCCACATTCTTCGCGGACCAAGACCTTTGTCGATTCGCTCAGGGCGCTACGACGAGCACTCGGAAGTCGGTTTTGCATTGGCCGGAGCAGGTCGCATCGAGGACATGCATGTCGAGGACACGGGGACTCGCTTCGTCGGATGCTTCGATGGTGATTTTGAAGGCGTTGAGTTTGTGTTCTTTCAGCAGAGCAAATTCGTCGGAGTTTGCAAACTTCGGACCCGTCTGAAAGTCGGGGACGGTGATCGTGACGCCGCGATCGGTGAATACCCGATTTCCTTTCAGCTTTGACGCTTTGAACTGAGGTCTTCCGTCTCGCATCTCGGCCAAGCTAAATCCCCCGCCGCGCGTCGCACCAACGGTGCAACTCGTCGAAAAAAGTAGCTCCTTCGTCTCCCCGGGTTTGAGAGTCACCAGCGGGGTGATTACCAACGATTTCTCAATCGTCTTTTGCTCTGAGCCGTGCGAGTGCGATTCCTGGGCGTTGGAGAT
>JBCBLJ010000135.1:0-13650 GCA_038520195.1 Planctomycetota bacterium | reverse complement strand
GACGAATCTTGGGCTCTCGCTGATGGTGGCCGCAGCCACCGAGACCCCCGTCATCGCCGAAGCCGATCTGACCAAACACGGTCCCGAGGCATCGTGGTTGATTGACCGGGAAAACGTCCTCCTGGTTGATGAGATGAGTGAACGTCGTTTTGCGGATGCAGCGATTAGCCTACTAAGGGACACATGCCTCTCGAGCTCGATCGCAAGAAACGCCAAAGACAAGGTGCTCGAACGATACGGGATGCAAAACATGCTGGCTGGGTTCTTCGGTGCGGTCCAATACGCGATCGCCAAACGGGCCACTTACGCGAGTGAACAATCCCATGACTGATTCATTTGAAGCATTTCGAGACGGTGAAGCTCTTCGGGGTGATGATTTCACCGACACGGAAATCGAACAGTGGTTTGCCGACGAGGAGGAAGGCTATGCCAACCTCGGCGCCAAGGACAAAGGAAAATATCACTACGTCTATCATCAGCTAAACACACTCTCTTGCTTTCGTTTTCTCGACCGGCAATCGACGTACCCGAACGTTCTGGGTTTCGGAAGCGCCTATGGCGATGAGTTCCTTCCGATCATTGATCAGATCGGCGAGCTCACCATTGTCGATCCTTCGGAGCACTTTGTCTCGAACGAGGTTCATGGGCGAAAATGTCGCTACGTGAAACCGTCGGTGAATGGCGCCTTGCCGTTTCCCGAGCAGGAATTTGACTTGGCCGTCTGTTTCGCGGCGCTGCATCACGTGCCCAATGTCTCCACAGTCGTCACCGAAATAGCCCGCGTTCTGAAGCCAGGCGGAACACTCTTGGTTCGCGAGCCAATTGTTTCGATGGGAGACTGGAGCAGGCCACGATCGGGATTGACCAAGAACGAACGTGGGATTCCGTTGAAGATTTTCCGCAAAATCGTTCAGAGCGCGGGTTTTGAAATCCGGCATGAAACACTCTTTGGCTTCCGGGCGGTTCCCGTTCTCGCTCGAAAACTCGGTTTGAGCACGTACAACGACAAGCGCATGACCAAGCTCGATTTCATGCTCTCACGTGCGTTTCGGTGGAACTATCGATATCACGCCACAAGCACATTTTCAAAGCTGCGTCCCGTCGCGGCCGCATTGGTGTTGCACAAACGCGAGCAATGACAACGCCGAAGGTTCTCATCAATTGCTCGAATTTGAAAGTTGGGGGCGGTCTGCAAGTCGCGCACTCCTTCCTCGAGCAACTTCGCGACGAAGACTCGGGTTGGCACTTTGTCGTCACGCTTTCGGACGCTTTGAGTCGCATGGTCGATCCCTCGGGATTCCCCGACTCGTTTCGTTTCTTCAATTACAACATCCGCCCGAGTTGGTGGAAATCACTCACCGGTGCCGACTCGTTCTTGAACCGTCTCGCGCACGAACACTCTGTCGACGCGGCATTCTCACCCTTTGGGCCAACTTATTGGCGTCCCAAAGAGGTGCCGCATGTCGCCGGCTTCGCCAAAGCGCAGTATCTGATACGCAACAAACAGTTCGATGACATCCTCGGTCCCCTGCGTCGCACGTTGCTCAGTGTGAAAGAGGTCGTTCACATGTTCGATTTCCGACGCAACAACACTTGCTTGGTGACCGAGAACCAGACAATTTCAAACTTGCTGGGAAAGCGACTCTCGGGAAAGACCGTTCATACGGTTACAAACACCTGCAGCCAGGTCTATGGTGCACCTGAGTCATGGGATCGATCGATCGACCTCCCAACGTTCAATGGAACGACCCTGCTAACGATATCGGCAGACTATCCTCACAAAAACCTGCAAGTCCTTCCCGATGTCGCTCGCGAACTCGTGCAGAGGTTTCCTGCGTTTAAGTTTCGCTTCGTGCTGACACTGGACGAAGGGGTGTTCGACTCCGACACAATTTCGGGGGTCGAAAACCAATTCCTCTTTTTGGGGCCGGTGACGCTTCACCAGTGCCCATGGCTCTATTCACAAGCGGACCTGATGATCCTGCCGACACTTCTGGAGTGTTTTTCGGCAAGCTATGCCGAAGCGATGGTCATGGGGGTACCGATCGCGACTTCGGACCTACCCTTTGCACACGGCTTGTGTGGCAACGCGGCAGATTACTTTGATCCCTCCAGTTCGAGGGCAATCGCCGACGTCATTCACTCACTCGCGTCGGACGAGCGACGGCGCGGCCAATTGGTGGCTGCCGGAAGGCAACAGCTTCAGCAGTTCGATACGCCCACGTCACGAGCCGAGAAATACATTCGTATCCTGGAGTCCGAGCTACGGCGAGCTTCGTCCTAGCAGTGCTGCTCACAGAAGAAAGCAATCATCAATGGAACAGGTCGTTCAGAATATCCGCACCGGCGAGACCTCCGTGGAGTCGATTCCGGCTCCCGCCGTCGCCGATGGTCAGGTCTTGATCATCAACCAATCGTCGCTCGTCAGCGCGGGCACCGAAAAGATGATCATGGACCTTTCCAAAAAGTCGCTCTTGGGCAAAGCGCGAGAACGACCTGACCACGTCAAAAGGGTGCTCGAGAAAGTTCGCAACGAGGGTCTCTTTGAGACGATCGATGCGGTACGCAAGAAACTCAACGAGCCGATGAAGATGGGCTACAGTTCGGCGGGGATCGTGGCGGCGTGCGGGGCCGGCGTCCAACACTTCAAGACGGGCGATCGAGTTGCGTCCAACGGTCCGCATGCAGAAGTCGTCGCGGTGCCGCAGAATCTTTGCGCCGCGGTCCCGGATTCCGTCTCGTTCGACGAAGCCTCCTTCGCCGTCCTTGGCAGCATCGCGATGCAGGGCGTGCGTCTCTCGGGTACACAACTGGGCGAAACCGCCTTGGTCATCGGACTTGGGTTGGTCGGCCAGTTGACGGTCGCGCTATTGAGTTCCGCCGGGATACGAGTCATCGGCACGGATCTCGACCCCGCGAAGTGCGAGTTAGCCATCAAAATGGGCGCCGACCTCGCTCTGCCGAACCTTTCCGCAGGCCGCGTCGAATCATTGACCGGCGGTTTGGGTGCCGACGCCGTATTGATCACGGCCAGTACCAAATCGAACGGGCCGATCGAAGCCGCAGCCGCGGCCGTCCGCAAAAGGGGTCGGATCGTACTGGTCGGTGTCGTCGGACTCGAAATCGATCGGCGTCCTTTCTACTTCAAGGAATGCGAGTTCGTCGTCTCATGCTCGTACGGCCCGGGACGCTACGACCCTTCTTACGAAGAACGCGGGCACGACTACCCCGCCGCCTACGTCCGCTGGACCCAGCAACGAAACATCGACGCGGTGCTGCGTCTAATGGGCGATGGCAAATTGGACGTCAAACCGCTGATCTCGCATCATTTTGAGATCGCTCAAGCGGGTGCCGCGTACCAACTCATTGAGTCCAACACGGAACCTTACCTCGGCATCGTGTTGGACTATCCCAAAGTAAGTGACGACTCACTGCGCCGATCCATTCCACTGAAATCGTCCGGCACCGCCACGCCCAATGGAAAGGTGACACTGGGTGTCATCGGTGCTGGGAACTTCGCACGAATGGTCTTGCTACCGGCCATCGCTAAATCGGAACGCTTCCGCCTCAAGTCGATCTGTTCTTCGCATGGTTTGAGTGGAACCTTTGCCGGCAACGAATCAGGTTTTGAACAGTCCACTACCGATGTCGATGGACTGTTTACCGATCCAGAGATCGACGCTCTCGTTTCCATCACGCGGCACAACGAGCACGCGGGGCACGTCCTTCGAGCGCTCGACGGAGGCAAACATGTGTTCGTCGAGAAACCAATTTGCCTAACGATATCGGAGTTGGAGAAGATCGATCTCGCCGTTTCAAGATCCGATGCTTCGGTGATGGTGGGATTCAACCGTCGATTCGCACCCGCCGCTCAGCAACTGAAGGCGTTCTTCGCAGATTGCGATGATCCGATCACGGTCTCCTTTCGATTTAATGCCGGAGATATTCCGGCTGATCATTGGACCCAGGATGATCTCGAAGGTGGCGGTCGGTTGATCGGGGAAGCTTGTCACGCCATCGATTTCGCGACGTTCGTGACGGGTTCCGAACCGATTCGTGTGTTTGCAGAGTCGATCCGCAACGGCACTCCGGATTCGATTTCCGACGATCAGTGCTTTATCACCCTCCGTCACGCGAACGGATCGGTCTCAAACATCGCCTATCTGGCGGGCGGCGACAAAGCATTTCCGAAAGAGCGTGTGGAAGTCTTCGGCGGTGGACGGGTGGGCGTGATCGAGGACTTTCGAGAATTGACGCTGACCTCCGGTGGCCGTTCGAAGACGATCCGGATGAAGCGAGACAAGGGGCACCAGGCGGAGATTCGCGAGTGGTCACGGTCGTTAGCGGACGAGGGGCCGCCTCCGATCCACTGGAGCGATCTAAGGGCGACCGCCTTGGCATCGATCCTCGCGGTGCGTAGCCTTCGCGAAGGGGAACCGTTCTGGTTGGTGCCGCCGAAGACGCCGACCGAATAGCTCTCCGACTCTTCCCAACCGGAACGAAGATCGCGATAGACCCGGGGCGTGTCGGAAAACCCCCTCAAAATCCGTGTTTCTGGTGTCTTGCTACGGCCAACCCGAGTGATAATGTCGTCTCCAGTGGCGGGGCATCTCCCGAAGCGTCGGTCCGACCTAGAAATGCGAGGGGGTTTTGCTCCGCTAATGCGGCGAAACAAAGTGTACCAATGGCGCAGTTGTCCCACCTGAACCGGCTTTCTCCCCAGTGAACGTCGTTTTCTTCTCCCACTACTTTCCACCGGAGGGAAACGCGCCAGCCTCGCGAACATACGATCATTGTTCGCGATGGGTGAAGAAAGGTACGCGGGTGCAGGTCATCACTTGCGCGCCGAACGTACCCGACGGTGAAGTCTACGAGGGATACCGCAATCGCTTCTGGCCCCAAAAAGAAACGATCGATGGTATCGAGGTCATTCGGGTTTGGACTTACTTGAAGAAGTCACCCGGAAAGCTAGACCTGATCCTCAACTATGTCTCGTACCTAGTCACCGCCCTTTTCGCGTTCCTGTTTTTTGTCCGCCGTCCCAAAGTGATCGTCGCGACGACGCCGCAGTTCTTTTGCGGCATCGCCGCCGTGTTGGCGAGTTGGCTCAAATGGTGCCCACTTGTCCTTGAGGTACGCGACATTTGGCCTGAGTCGATCGTTACCGTCGGGGCGATTCGTCGTGGGATAGTGATCCGAGTTCTTGAGTCCATGGAACGCTGGATGTACCGCAGCGCCGCGCACATCGTCGCCGTGGGGCCAGGCTATCGGGAGAACATTTTAGGCAAAGTCGATGTTGCGGACCGAATATCGATGGTGACCAACGGAGTTGACACCGCGCAGTACATCCCGCGCGACGGGTGCGACGATATCGCCAAACGCTATGACTTGGGGATGCGTTTTGTTTGTTCGTATGTCGGCACGATTGGCATGGCGCACGGACTGGATGTCGTTGTCCGCGTTGCAGAACGACTTCGCGAAATGGGCCGCGAGGACATTGTGTTCCTGCTTGTCGGTGGTGGCACCAAGCTCGAATCGATGAAGGCGACCGTCGCTGAAAAGAACCTGAACGAACTGATCAAGTTCACCGGGCGACTGGACAAGTCTGAAGTTCCCAACGCCCTCGCCGCGTCCGACGTCTGCCTCGTTCACCTTAGCAAGGTCGACTTATTCAAGCATGTGATACCGTCGAAGATCTTCGAGACGATGGCAATGGAGCGTCCCATCATTATGGGCGTGCGTGGTCGAGCACGCGAAATCGTCTTGGCTGCAGGCTCCGGCGTGGCAATGGAACCGGAAGACGATTCGCAGCTCTATGAGTTGCTCGATCAACTTTCGGATGATCGTGACGCGACACGTGCGATGGGCACACGCGGTCGCACCTTCGTCAGCCAGTATTTTGACAGAGATCAATTGGCCGATGACATGCTTCAGATCATCCGTCGCACCGCCGCGGGTGAAGTCTTTGTGCTAACGGATCGCGAATGGGAAGCCACCGAAAGCGTTCCGGTCCCCGTTCAGATCGACTCGCTCACCGTGGCTAGCAACCCCGTGCAATGAGCGAACTCGGAGGTCGAGGACATCGCCTCTCACGCGCGATTTCCCTGCTTCGCTATCACCGTCCCAGTCAATTCGCCTGGAGGTTGTGGAGCATCGCAAGACGTGCCACGCGCCGTCGCCTCCCCGAACGCTGGGTCTTTGAAGCCAAGGGACGAGCCGCAAACTGGAAGCCGGGTGCGCGCGAGTCCTTTCGTTGCATCGCTCTGCACCGCCAACGGCTCTGGCCCGCCCGCACGAGACACGTCTCCGGCATCGCCGAAGGCAGGTTTCGCTTCTTAAACCAAGAACGCTTTCTCTCGAGCGATGAACAACCACTTGCGATCGACTGGAATCCGGACGCGCCCCGGCTTTGGCGATTTCATTTGCAGTGCCACGAGTACCTCCCCGACGTCGCGGAGACGAGCGGTGCGGAAGCTGCCTATGGTTTGATTCAATCCTGGCTGAATGAGTCTCGGCACCGTTCACCGTGTATCGACCCCGATGCATGGCACCCGTTTTGCATCTCGCGACGGCTTCCCGCGTGGCTCTCGCTACTGTCGCTACATTATCCACCGGATAATTGGTCGGATCGAATTTGGTCGTCGCTCGCCGACCAAGTGAGTTGGCTCTCTCAGAATTGCGAATGGGATCTGGGTGGCAATCACTTGCTTGAGAACCTAGCCGCACTTTACCTCGCCAGTTCTTTTCTGGACGTCGAACCACGGTGCCAGCTCGGTTTCGTCGAATCAAGACTGACCAACGAACTCTCTGAACAGATCCTGCCGTCGGGTGAACACTTCGAGCGCGCGCCGACGTACCACGCGTTGATGATGGTCTGCCTTGCGGAGTGCTGCGCCGCCGCGGAGTTTTCCGGCTCCGATCGGTTCGATGATTTTGTCGTCACGCTCGACCGAATGAGCCAACTGGCCGATTGGATTCGGCAACCAAATGGAGACCTTCCGCTGCTCGGCGATTCCGCGCGCGATGAAACTCCGGATCTCGATCGTTTGTCGTTGTGGACGAAGTCATTCCATTGTGCCAATCAAACCAAAACACCGGTCGACACCGATTACTGGATCACCGGCAATGAACAAGGTGACCAGTTGCTGTTCGATACTGGACCGCTGGCCTGCAACCACTTGCCGGCTCATGGACACGCGGACTTGACCCAGATCACCGCGAGTCTCCGTGGACACGAAGCAATCGTCGACACCGGAAACTACGACTACGAGCCGAGCGAAATCCGTCAGCATTGCCGCGGTACCGGCGCGCACAACGTAATGCAGTATGGCGAACAGTGTGACATCTGGTCTGCATTCCGGATGGGCCGACGCGGCCGTCCCGTTTCTTCGCGACGGGGTACGAGTCACGGTTGGGAATGGAAAAGCGTCTGCCACAATGCGTATCCCGAACTTGCGGGGCGAGTGGTCCTCTCCAATGAGAATGCCTGGATCGTCATTGATTGGCACGACATCAAGGCAAACGCAAATGGCCAGATTCATAGCCATCTACACTGGCACCCTGACTGGCAACTTGTCGTCGAAGACGATGAGAGACGAATCGCAGCAATGCCGCAGTGGGAAACCGCTCCGTATTGCATCGACGCAATCGAATGCACGGCAACGATTGAGCCCGGCATCTATTGCCCCAACTTCGGTGAGCGGATCGAAAACCTGCGTGTCAAGTTCTCACAAACGTGTCTCGCGCATGCCGCGTTCGGCTTTCAAGTCTCCTTGAACCCTGGACGGAGAATCGAACCGCCACAAATCGAGCGTGTTGAAAGCCGTTTATCGGTCCACTTCCCTGGCGGTGAAACCGTCCCCTGCTCGCTCCACTAGTGCCGCAGGAAGGAAATAAGGCTTTACCGTCACGGATGGCCCGGATGGGAGGGTCGCGCTTCGAACACTCGAAAGTGATTGGAACGCGGGGAGGGCGACATCGATCACCCTCGCTTCGATACCTCTAAGCGGTATCAATTGATCCCCGCAGCACGAGGCAGGTTCACTTCTTCTTCGGCCGGAAGGCAACGATCCGTTCTGGGTTGGTTTCCAAGCGTGGTCCCTCCATCAAATCGATGCAGTACGGGATCGCCGGGAACACGGCGTCAAGACACTCCGCGATCGCTTTCGG
Source organism: Planctomycetota bacterium (assembly GCA_038520195.1). Classification (GTDB taxonomy): domain Bacteria; phylum Planctomycetota; class Planctomycetia; order Pirellulales; family Pirellulaceae; genus Stieleria. The sequence continues at coordinate 5,481 of JBCBLJ010000135.1, read as the reverse complement.
ATTCCCCGGCAAATTGACCACCAACGTGTCACCGAGAAGGCCAGCGGTCTGTCTCGACAAGATCGCGGTCGGCACTTTCTCGAGCGACACCTTGCGCATCAGTTCTCCGAACCCCGGCATCATCCGATCGCAAACCGCCTCGGTTGCCTCCGGCGTGACGTCGCGCGACGCCGGTCCGGTGCCCCCTGTGGTGACGATCAGCGAACAGCGTTGAACCTCCGCAAGTTCGCGCAGGGTTCGAACGATCCGTGCCTGCTCGTCCGGAATCACGCGAGCGATCGGCTCCCACTCACTGGTCAGCACTTCGCCCAAATAGGAGGTGATCGCCGGACCACCGCGGTCTTCATACACACCTTGGCTGGCGCGGTCGGAGACCGTGACAATGCCGATTCGAGCGACGCCCTCAACTGGAACCTCATCGGTGCTCATCGCCAATCGAGTCCCTCGTGCAGTCGATTCAGATTCTGTGGCTCGCCGTCATGGACCACTAACATGTCCTCGACACGAACGCCGCCATCGACGCGACCATAAAGCCCTGGTTCAATCGTAAATACCTCTTTCTCGAGCAATGCGCCGCCGCCGTGATCCAGCAGAATCGGTTCGTGGACTTCCAATCCAATGCCATGACCTGTTCCATGCTGAATCGAGGGATGATCGGTGATCGACCCGCGCGCGACCTCATATCCTGAAGCCACGAGGCTTTCCTCGGTCGCCTTATGAACCGAGTCCCCCGACTCACCCAGTCGCAGTTTCGCCGTAGATGCGGCCTTCGCTGCGATAACCGCTGCATGCATCTTCTTGACGGTATCGGTCGGTTCGCCATGAACAACCGTCCGGGTGCAGTCGCCCCAATAGCGTGTTTGGTTATTCATCGGGAACAGATCGACAATCACCGGAACGCCGGTACGCAATCCACCACAACCGCTGTGGTGGCAATCGGCCACTTCGGGTGCCGTCGCGACAATAGCCCCGTGGCTCATCGCGTAGTCGCGTTCGAGAAACTGGTTGGCCGCGAACGCGCGAACACGTTCACTCGTCAATGCAGCCCCTTCCAACATCAACTCGCCATTACCGTCGACGTCCGCCGTGGCGATCAAGCCGCAAGTCAACTTCATCACCTCCTCGGTGACCGATTGGGCTTCCAAAAGCCACGCAATCTCTTGATCCGATTTCTGACGCCGGTCCAGAACACCTAGATCGGAGTCGTACTGCACCTCAACTCCAGCCTGAGAAAGATGCGACGCAAAGATCAAAGGAAACGTTCGGTCGGCACTAACGACGCGGACGCCTTCTCGCCGAAGCAACTCCGCGACGGCCTGCGCGGTCGCGGTGGCACGGTCGCCATCGAGCCCGCCGTCGGGCTGAAAGTCGGCGGGACAGACAACATCGTCGCAATCGCTCTTGGACCGGACGCGATCCATCTCCAGGTCGCGGACCAAACCGATCGTACGGTTGCCGATCCGCAACCATGCGGCAGGGTCTCCCAGCGGAACAAGCAGACGTCGAAACAGAGAAGGATTCGTTGCTGCGATTCCAGCAAACACATGGACTTCACTCACCGATCCAACGCTCCAAAGCTGCGGCCACAAAAAAGCGACGCCGGGTCAACAAGGAAACCGGCGACCAAGAACCATGCTTGATAGCATAGCGAATGACACCGTTAGCGATAATTCCGGTCGACACGAAAGGATTCAACCGGCGGAGCGTCTCAGTCGAAGCTCATTTGGTTGAGCGTTCGTTTCGTTCGAAGAGCGAGTTTCACGCGAAAAGATTTCACGTCGTCAAACCGATCTTGCGACCAAACCCGTCGCGCTGCAACACCACCTCCTAACACTTACAACCGCACGGTTGTCACGGAAGACCCGCCATGTTTGCTTCGAAAACAATCACGCGTCTCGCGCTGCTCACTCTCACGCTCGGTGTGTTGACCGGATGTCACGGCCTGCCGCAACACAACAACGGTTTTCTGGCGGGGCACCGCACGGACTGCGACGCGGCATTCTGTGATTCTGCCGATTGCAACGACTCGGCGTGCGACAGCGGTACCTGCGACGGCCTCGCGTGTGACTGTGCAGGCACTTGCGGCGACGTCGGATGCGACAGCTGTGACTCGTTTCACCCCACTACGTCTCGCCAACTCGTGCGCGGTCGACGAATCAAATGGCTCGACGATACGGGTTCGTTTCTTGGATTCGCCAACAAGATCGCGCTTTGGGATAGTCGCGCCGACAACCACAAGATCAGCGCCGATACCGAGCGTGAAATCCTGACTTACTTGCGACAAAACAATTTGAACACCACGCTCGTGCGGTCCAATCAATACGATCCGATGGGCGAGCTCAAGCGTTTGATTGCCAACAAACGCATGTCGGCACCGTGGAAATATACCTTCGGTGCGTACGACCTCATGAAGTACACGTTCATTCCGGGTCGGCTTCTCGGAGGAGACTGGTACAACCCGTTCACCGACTCGATCCACATTTACTCGGACATTCCTTCGATCGGACTCGCCAAGGCTGCGTACGCCAAGGACGTTCACGGACGCACCCGACCAGGTCTGTACGCGTCCGCACAGGACACACCCATCCTTGGACTTTGGCACGAGCAGCTAGCGAACAAGGAAGTAATGCGTTACCTCAACCGACGCGGCTCGGCGGCCGACATCGCCGAGGCCCAACGCATCCTCTACCCCGATTTCGGAGGTGCGGTTGGCGCACAAGTACTCGGCTTCCTCCCGTACGGGAACGTCTATGGCCGAGCCACCGGGGCACTCGCGGGACATGCCTATCGCGGAATCACAAACGGCGGTTTCTCTCAGGGAAGCGTCCGCCAAGCGGCGTCGGGCGGAACGCTCCACCGTTAGAGGACCGATTGGGACGCCGACAACCCAGTTGTCTACTTTTATTCGTCGGGTTGGTTGACTGAGGGTCCGCTCGTCGCGTCAGACCGATTTTCACGATCACGTCTCGCTCGTTCGCTCACCCGGTCGAGCAGCGATCTTTCTTCGGCGGTCAAGCCGTCGGTTCCCTCGACCGAGATCCGTTCAAGCAACTGATCAAACTTCGCCTCATCCTGCGCTTCCTTACGTTCGCGCTCCAATACGGCACGGGCCTTTCGTCGACGTTGATGCAAACGGACCGAGTCGAGCACCTCCGACAGCCAACTACGTCGGCTGGTGCGTTCGGACTCCGTTTCATCGACCTCTTCAAAGTCCGACTCTTCGAATTCATCTTCGCCACCGAAGTCACCCGTCTCCAACCAGCTTCGAGCGGGATCCGACGAGGCGACGCGGATCGAAGCCATCCAATCTTCGACATCTGGATTTCGGGTCGAGGTCCACAGCCAAAACGCGAGCAGCAGCAGTATCGGCCAACGCGGCAAAAAGAAATCCGAATCCGTCATGACCGTCACGGCCGCCAACGCAATCGTCACCCCCACGATCAAGTACAGCGCTCGGCGAAAAAAAGCCACCCGAACCACATCCGGAGCCTGTGGCGCTACGAGGGCTACCAGTGCTGCCAGCACTCCACGGCCGAGGTGATGCGGAAGCGGAAACGCCTGACAGCTGGCTTGAAAACAGAGCAACCACGCCGCGGCCAAGTAGCAGTTGTGGACTTCATCCAATCCAAAGCTCTTCTTGGAAAGCTGCTCCAACCACGAGGCCAAACTCCGCGGGTCGGTCACGCTTGACTTTCCCTCAACCGAAACCGCATCGATACTTTCCGCCACCAACGACGTATCGCCCGCGTGCGAGTACATGTGGATCGCTAAACACGAAAACCCAAACACCGCTAAGGCGAGGTATGTGGCCACCGCCGAAACCAATATCCACTTCGTGCTCCAAGTATTTCGACGATACAACGGATTGCCGAGCTCGACGCCGACCAACCCAATCGTGATCGCATCCGACTGAGCCGGCGTGCCGAGATGCAACCATACCCGCACGATCAACTGAACAATCCAGCCGATCGCCCAGATCGAAACGGCGATTAACGCAATCAGGGGCAGGTCCTGGTCGCCGGGCCGATGCTGAACCATCGCCACGACACCGGCCAGCACGGCCAGCGCGACGAGCACTGAATACGAGAGCGAAAATCGAATGCCCCCGAACGTGCCCAGCGTCATGATCCAGCCATCGCCGGGATTTGGCCCAAAAGAACCTCCTGGGCGTTCAGAGCGGATCGGGGAAATAGGCATGAAGGGTCGCGTTGGAGGAACCGACTGACCCGGCATTATACGCGTCAGACCGCAATTTCGATCGAATCAACGAGGATTGGCTTCGTTTGAACGTCGCGAAAGCGGAAACGTTGCGCATCCGGTGATCAGAACTCGACTCCCTCCTCGAAGAGACGCATTTTTCGCCCCGAAACTCCGAAGCTGAAGCCGCCTTTCACGAGCGCCACGTCCTTCTAAGAACGCGTGAGACGCTGCCGCGTGCCCACCGCAGAAACTGTCGCAATCCGCCGTGACCGGTTGAATTCCTTTGAAAGACGACGCGAGTCGCGACGAGCGAACCGAAAAATCAACGAAATCACCCGCCCTCTCGTTCCAACAGACCAGCACGTCCACAAATCCGTTCCAGCCAGGATTGTCACGCGGTCACGAAACTCATCAAACAGCGTCGACTCAACCGACAAGCTTCTCCAAGAATCGCCCTTCGTTGATGGTGGGCCTCTCCGGACGCCCCTTGTAGTCGAAGACGAGCTCCATATGGTCCAGCCCCAATAACCGCAGAATTGTCGCGTGAACGTCGTGGACATGCATCCTGTCTTCCACCGCGTGCAAGCCGAGATCGTCCGTCGCGCCGATCACCTGCCCGCCGCGAACGCCGCCGCCCGCCATCCACATCGTGAATCCAGACGGATTGTGGTCGCGTCCGTCGCCCTTCTCCGACATCGGCGTGCGGCCGAACTCGCCACCCCAAACAACCAGGGTGTCTTCCAGCAGACCGCGCCGCTTCAGGTCTTTCAGTAGCGCCGCGACGGGCTGGTCCGTGCCTCGACAAAGCCGCGTATGATTCGACTCGATTTTACTGTGCGCGTCCCATTTGCTCCCCGATCCAGAGTAGAGCTGTACAAAACGCACGCCACGCTCCACCAGCCGTCGCGACATCAGACAGAGACGACCAAACACTTCGGTCTCCTTCTGATCCAACCCGTACAGCCGACGGGTTTCCTCCGTCTCTTGTGCAAGATCCACGGCTTCCGGCGCATTCGCCTGCATCCGAAACGCAAGTTCATAACTCGCGATTCGAGCCTCAAGTTCACTCTGTTCGGGATGCCCATCCGCGAATCGGCGATTTAACTGATTCAGCAGACCAAGCTTTCCGAGTTGATGAACCGGCTTTACCTCTTCGGGCGGAAACAGATTCGGAATCGGCGTCTCGCTCTCCTGAAGTCGAACGCCCTGAAACTGCGCCGGAAGAAACCCTGCGCCCCAGTTTCGCGGACCGTTGACCACCGAAGTTTTGGTGTCCTGCAT
>JBCBLJ010000964.1:0-2875 GCA_038520195.1 Planctomycetota bacterium | reverse complement strand
GCCAGCTCCTGCCCCGACTCGCCGTCCCATAGCTTCAGCGTGTTGTCGCCCGAGCCAGACACGATCCGGCGGCCGTCGGGGCTGAACGCCACCGCGCGGACCGAACCCGCGTGCGCGCGCAGGCTGGCCAGCTCCTGCCCCGACTCGCCGTCCCATAGCTTCAGCGTGTTGTCGCCCGAGCCGGAGACGATCCGGCGGCCGTCGGGGCTGAACGCCACCGCGCGGACCGAACCCAAGTGCCCGCTCAGGCTGCAGATCAACGGACCGCCCGGCGCGGTCAACGTGCCAGTGCCAGACCGAAGCCATGGAAAGGTGACATTTGACTCGATCGAGCCGAGGAGTTCTTTGATCGCCGAGTCCGACGTCCTCTGCAAGCGATTGTGAAGTTGGCTCGGCAGTTGCCGTGGGTCATCGCGGAGGACGTGAGCGCTTAGGCGAATGGAGTCCTCGACCAGTTTTAGGTCGGCGTCGTTTGATGCATTGGCAGCAGCAAAGTCGGATGTTAGGGATGCGATGCCGGAGTCGGCGCGACGCTGGAGCCATCGGTAGTCGAGGAGGAGTTGTTTTCGTTCGTCACTCTTTCCCGCTTCGCCAAGGTGATAACAGAGATGATTTTCGATGTAGCCGTCATCTTCGAGTTGCGTCCAATCGCCGTTGCATTGGTCCCGATAGGCATCGAGAAGCGTGCCGTGTAGTTGCGGTAGTGAATCGCGTTTCTTCGCGCGGAGAAAGTCGTGCTGCAAATCGTGAAATGTGATTCCGTTATCGGTCCATTGCAGAAGTGAAGCCTCTTTCAATCGCGCTAGGAGTAGCCGACTGTTTCGACCACTGAATTTGCCAGTGGTTTGCCAAAGTGCTTCAACAACACAACTCGGTAGGGTCTCATCGGATGGAGCGACGGCGAGTTCGAGATAGCGATTTCGGTCACCCGCTGACAGATTGGTAACGCTGACTTCGAGCGATTGGAAAACACCTCGTTCGGAGACTTGCATTCCGTCAAGGAACTGAAGGTCCGCTTCCTTCAGAGCATCACCAAGGTCCTTCCACGAGATGCCCTGTTTCGCCATAGCGCCGCAAACACTGACCGCGAGTGGCAGTCGTCCGCACTCCTGAATGACTGCGTTTGCTTCTGACACATCCGTGAGATTCTCTTGACCGCTCCATTGCTCGAGTAGCTGGATGGCTTGGGCGTCGTCGAGTAGATCGAGTGGATACTCCTGGGAAGCTCCGATCGCCTTCAAGATGCTCGCGTCGCGAGTCGTGATCAGGATTCGCCCGTCGGACCCCATCACGTCGAGTGACAGGGCGTGTGTTCGTTTCCATACGTCGTCAAGTATTAGAAGGGCATTCTTTTTCTGAAGCAGTTCACGCAGTTCGGACTTTCCCGTTTCCACATCCGGGAAGTTTGCATCGCGGCCGAATTGAGCAGCAATCCGCGACTGGAGCTCAGCGACGTTGGGGTTGTCACCGACGGTGATCCAGCAGATGCCATCCGTAAATCGATCGATAACGCGAGGCTGTCCCGCGATCGCCGTCGCAAGCACCGTTTTTCCGATGCCACCCATCCCGTAAACCCCAGTTGTTTTCTTTCCCGTGATCGCGATCGTATCGTGAGAGTCTTCAAGGATGAGTTCAACAACCTCATTCACCAGGTCTTTGCGATCGATAAAGTTGGGTGGCAGTACTGGGGCGAGGTTTGCTCTTGGAGGCGTTTCGGCGGTCTCATCCGTTCTGTGCTTTGAGATCAAACGTGCCAGATTGAGCACTCGGTCGGCGAGTTTAGTTCCCTGCGTCGGATCTGCCGTTCCCTTGAGCACATCGAGTTCATACGTGGCCCATTCCTTCGTGCCCAGAATGGCTGCCTGTTTTCCGTCGGCGAAACCAAGAGCTGCGGCAGTACGTTTACAGGCGGAGAACCCTGATTCGATGTCGCCCGATTCCACGCAAGCGTCGACGTACTCAACCAGTGCGTCGGGCGGTAGGGCGTCGCTTGGTGGCATCTGCGAGTTTTTGAGATTCTTTTGATGGAGTTGAAGGGCAAACAGTCTACCGCGTACGCCCAACCGTCGACCGTGGCCAACGGCGTGTTCGCTGTGATAATGATCTAGCGGTATCAGGTTTGCCGTTAAGGGAGTCTTTTTGATTTGCGGAGGGCGTGATGGAGCGTCGTTTGTGGGTGTTTGGCTGGGTCTATGTGCTGGTTTGGGTGGGCTGCTGGGCTTGCGCGTCGTCGCTGACGGAGTTGATTGGGGAAGGGATCAAGCGGGCGAACGAACACGGCGCGGCGGTAGTTCGGTTGGAGGGGACGTTTGAGATCGATGAAACGATCTCAATTTCGTCTCACCAGGCGACGGAGTTTGATCGGTTGTCGGGTGTGCTGTCGATTGATGCCCGCGGGGCTGTGTTTGATGTTTCGGCGGACGTTGGGTTTTTGCTCGAGGGAACGTCGCAGTGGCGTGGGCGGAACGCTCGGATTCTGTGGGACGGTGGGAGAATCCAGTGCGACGGCGACAACGTGGCGTTTCGGTGCCTCGATCTGATGTCGTCGACGCTGCACCCGCATTCGATCGAACGGGCGAGAGTTGGGATTCAAGTTGGTATCTATCGGGCGTGGAGCGAGAATTGCGGCTTCGGTGGCTTGCCTGGTCGCGAGATGTACGGTCGACGCTGCCGGCGGATTCTGGAGTTCTACGGCCGGGCCCAAACGTGGGAGCTGCTGGGGACGAAGCCGGACGACGCACTGACGCGCAAACTCAAGTACGAATCGTTTGCCGGCACGACTGTCGCCGACATCGTGGTTGCGGGCGCGATTGATCCGACCGTTGAGGGGCAGGTGTTGTTTGCCAGCTCGGCCGCGATCTACCGCAGCTCCATC
>JBCBLJ010000855.1:0-3505 GCA_038520195.1 Planctomycetota bacterium | reverse complement strand
GGTACCGACATCCTCGGCAACACGATCAACACCACCGCCACCACGGACGCGAACGGGGCGTACCAGTTCGATAACCTTGCGGACGGCACCTACAACGTGACGCAAACGCAACCCAGTAACTTCATCGATGGCCAAGAAACGGTCGGCAACAACGCCACCGCGACCGCCGTCGACAACGCTTTCAACAACCTCGATCTCGACGCGGGAGTCGCCGCGACCGAGTTCAACTTCGGAGAAATCGCGGAACGTTTGTCAAAAAGACGCCTCCTCGCATCATCGACCTGATGAGTGATGCTTGACGTGACGTCGCTTCGCCGGAGCCGGTGTTGAAGAAGCGAGTCGCCGATGGCTCATGTGAGACCCATCAGTCGATGTGGAGGCGCATAACGCACGGCCTTTCGGGGGGAGGGCCGTGCGTTTTCTTTTTGTCTTCGCGACATGCCTGAGGCCGCCGTCGCCGACCTCGACATCCATCCGTCACGTCTCAGCCAGCGTCACGTTTTTCTGAAAGGTCGCGGCTTCCGAGAACATCTCTCTACAGCGGCGACGCTGCGTCGTCTTGAGCGATTTCAAACGTGCCTTCCACGCCGCACGATTTCAATCGTTATCGTGAAGGTTCCGTGGTATGCGCTGTCTCTTCCTCCATCAAAGCGAATCATGAAAACCATCGCCACGCTTCTCACAATGCTGTTTCTGGGGTCCACCGCCTTCGCCGAGACCACATGGACCGGCTCCGGCACGTGGAATAATCGCAAGTACGGGACCAGCGGTCCACTCAAATGCGTGGCCAAGGAAACGAGCCCCGGAAAATGGGAAGCCGTTTTCACCGGCAAGTTTCAGGGCGATCCCTTTGAGTACAAAGCCGAATTCGAGTCCAAGGGTGAGCAATCCAAGACGCTGAGCGGCAAATCAAAGATCCGCGGACATCGTTACGAGTGGGAAGGAAGTCTCAAAGGGAAGCGGCTGATCGGAAAATACCGGTCCAGCGTCGGCTATCACGGCGAGTTCCGGCTCACGGAGTCTTGACCGCTGATTCACTCTTCGGTCGACGCTTCCCTTCGCGACTGCAAAAACCGCAATTGCTGATAAAGCATCTCGGTTTTCGGCATCGCGATTCCGGCGAGTCGAGCCGCTGCAATCGGAGCGGCGAGAATCGATTCGATTTCCATCCGTCGCCCGGCGAGGTAGTCCAAACGCATGCTGCTGTCGTATGGCCCCATCGTCTTGGTCGTCTCAATCGTTTTCTCGATCCAAGCGGCATCAATGTCGGCGCCGCAAGCCTTCGCCGCGACGTGCACCTCGCTGATGATGCCGCGTACCAGGTCGACGGCGTTGTCTCGAACCAAAGCGTCCGTCGCGGCGTTCAATGCGACTGACAAACCATTAAAGGGGATGTTCCACATGAGTTTGCGCCAGCGGACCATGTTCAGGTCTTCCGACATCTGCACCTCGATCCCCGCCGCAACCATCTCCTCTCGGATCCGCTCGCACGCGGCCAATGACGCTTCGCTGTTACGGTGAGGGCCAAACACAATGCGGCCATAGTCCAAATGCCGAATGTGTCCCGGCCCCGCCTTGTTGCTGCACAGAAAGCAACACCCGCCGAGCACGCGATCCTCACCGACCACCTGTGCCGAATCCGCTTCGACGCCAAGACCGTTCTGAAGCACCAAGACGACACCGCCTCGAGAGGTTGCCGCCGGCAGCAACTCCGGCAAGCGATGGTTTTGGACTGTCTTCAACGCCACGATCGTGACATCGCAAGGCGGCAGTTGGCTCGCCTCCGAAAACGCGTTGACCGACTCGAGGTGAAAGTCACCCCAGTGACTTTCAATTCTCCAGCCGTGTTCGCGAACATGTTCGTAGTCGCTACGCAGCAAGAAGTGGACGTCGTGACCGGCGCGAGCCAGCATCGCTCCATACAAACCGCCCAGTGCCCCGGAACCGATCACCGCATACGATTGACTCACGCCGCGTCTCCCAGATCAAGTCGCTTACCGTACCGACGCAACATCTGCTTGCGGAGCGTTTCCCACTGAGGCGCCGAAAGAAGTGGGTCTTCGTCGATCGTGTCCTGAGCGATCATTCTCGCGACCGCCAACACATCCATGTCTTCCAAAAGGTTTGCGATCCGCATTGGCGGCAATCCACTCTGTCTCGCTCCCAAGACATCGCCGGGGCCTCGCAAACGAAAGTCCGCCTCGGCGAGTTCAAAGCCGTCATCGGTTTCCTCGAACACCTGCAGCCGCTCGAACTCCTCCGGTGGTTGATCGCCGTCAGTAAAGACGCAAACGTGACCGGCATGCGTGCCACGAGACACGCGACCACGAAGTTGATGCAACTGAGCCAGCCCAAAACGTTGAGCGCCAAGTATGGTCATCACGGTCGCGTTGGACACGTCGATGCCAACTTCGATCACGGTCGTCGAGATCAGGACATCGATCTCGCCGTCCGCGAACAACTGCATGATCGATTGCTTATCTTCATTCGCCAGTCGCCCATGGAGCAGCGCGACGCGATAATCCGCGAAGGTGTCATCGCTCAGTTGTGCATAGACCGATTCGACCGAGGAGACGTCTTCTTCGGATTCATCGCCCTTTGATTCGGGTGAATCGACACGGGGTGCGACAACAAATGCTTGCCGGCCTTCGTTGAGCTGCGTTCGAACGAATCCCCACCAGCGATCCCGCCACTCGGGCCGTCCGAGATAGGTATTGACGGTCCCACGACCCGGCGGTTTCTCGCGAAGCGTCGTGAGATCGACATCACCGAAAACCGTCATCGCGACGGAACGAGGAATCGGCGTCGCGCTCATGACGAGGTAATGCGGGTCTTCGCCGCCACTACGCAGCTTGACGCGTTGCCGAACACCAAACTTGTGCTGCTCATCGATGACGCAAAGTCCCAGACAGTGAAAATCGACGCCGTGCAACAAGGCCTGTGTTCCGACGATCAAATCCACTTCGCCCGACGCCGCATCCGCCAACACCTTCCGTCTCTCAGCGGTCGAAAGCGAACCGCATAGTAGACCGATTCGAACGCGGCTTCCTTTGAGCATCGTCGTTAACGTGCGAAAGTGTTGACGCGCCAGGACCTCCGTCGGTGCCATTAAAACAGCTTGGTGGGAATTGCCCACCGCCAGCATCATCGCGTAGATCGCAACGACCGTCTTTCCGCTACCGACATCTCCTTGCAACAATCGGTTCATCGGGAACTGCCGCGACATGTCACGAGCAATGTCCGTCATCGCCGACTGTTGGTCGCCGGTCAATTCAAATGGAAATCGATTGGTGATTCTCGCGTCGAGCATCGCTGAATTGGGCAGCGCCGAAGATCGCAACTCGGTTGTCAACTGCCGTCTGCGCATGGCGAGAGCCAACTGCATCGACCTGCGCGAGCCGCTACCCGACATTCATTCCGCGATCCGACAGATTCACCTTCCCGATGATAGCGATCGACTCCGTGGAGCGAGGACGCGGTTTGTCTTTCAGGAGCTCTTGGTGAT
>JBCBLJ010000199.1:0-11205 GCA_038520195.1 Planctomycetota bacterium | reverse complement strand
GGGACAAAGACGATGACCAGCACTCCGATGGAGTTGTATCAATCCGGCGAAATCGATGAAGCGGTGGAAGCTTCACTCGCGCTCGTCAAGGAAAGCCCGGCCGATGTCGGTCTGCGATTTCAGCTCGCTGAGCTGTCCTGCATCGCCGGCAACCTGGATCGCGCGGACCGTCAACTGGACACCGTGACCAACCAGGACGCGCAAGCTGCCGTCGGAGCGGCGCTGTTGCGACAATTAATTCGCGCCGAGCTTTCCCGTCGCGAGTGCTTTTTCAAGGGTCGGGTGCCGGAGTTTCTTGGCGAACCCTCCGACTTGTTGAAAGAGTACCTCCAGGCGCTCACGGCATTTCGTGAAGGCGATGTCGCGTCGGCGGTATCGGCCATTTCGGAATTGGAGCCGGGAAAGCTCGCCTCGCCTCTGTCGGTCAATGGCCGTGAAGTCTCGGAGCTTCGCGACTTGGATGATCTTTTAGCGCCGGTTCTCGAAGTGCACACCTCGACCGGTAAGTACTTTTGGGTCGATTGGAATCAAATTCTGTCTCTACAGGTCCATGAGCCAAAGCGTCCGTTTGATTTGCTTTGGCGGCAAGCCAGTCTTTCGATCGAGTCGGGGCCTGACGGCGATGTGTACCTGCCGGCAACTTACATCGCGTTGGCCGAAGACACGCCCGGCGACGCAAGCTTGAGGCTTGGCCGGAGCACCGATTGGGTCGATCAGCAGGGCATCGTTCGCGGCTGTGGCCAGAAGGTCTTGCTCGTCGGCGAGGAAGACATGCCGATCATGGAGTTGCAGTCAATCGAGCGCGAAGGGTAGGTCGCTCCGTGTCACGAGTCCCCAATGATCAACCGCTTCTTCCGAGTCTGCTCGATCGGCTGATCGATACCGAACCGCACCGAAAAACAGAAGCGCCGATGAATCGAACGCAGGTGCTTCAGCAGATGAAGCTGAGCGTCGGTCGGGATATTCAAGCGCTGCTCAACACGCGCTGTCGCGCGACCAGTTGGCCAAAGGCCCTCGAGCAGATTGACAAGTCGCTGTTTGCTTACGGAGTCCCGGACTGTGTGGGAATCAACACGGGGTCCCGCGAACAACAGGAACTGCTGCGGCGAATGATCGTGAAATCGATCGAGACGTTCGAGCCGCGACTGATCAACGTTCGTGTCTCGCTTTCCGACACGGATGACGCCACCGATCGCGCGCTGCGTTTTCGAATTGACGCGATGCTGAAAGTCAATCCGGCGCCCGAACCGGTGGTGTATGACAGCAAGCTCGACGCTACCAGCGGTGACTTTTCGGTGGAGGGCATGCGCCGATGACGGACCGGTTGCTTCCCTACTACAACGACGAACTGGAGTACCTGAGACGGTTCGGCGCTGAGTTTTCTCGACAACACCCCAAGATTGCGGCCCGGCTAAAACTCGGCGATGACCTCTCGGAAGACCCTCATGTTTCGCGCGTGATCGAGGCGTTCGCGTTGTTGTCGGCGCGGACACGGCTGAAGTTAGATGATGACTTTCCCGAAGTCACGCAGGCGTTGCTCGGCGTCCTTTACCCGCACTATCTGGCGCCAGTCCCGTCAACGGCGATTGTTGAGTTCGCGCTCGACCAGCGACAGGCCGACTTGGTCGGTGGATACCAAATCGAGGCCGGTGAACCTGTCGAGACGGAGTCGACCGAAGACGGTACGTGCCAATTTAGGACGGTCTATCCCGTTGACCTGCTTCCGATGAACGTGCATCAGGCGACCTACAAGGGTCAGCCGTTTCAAAGTCCGCCCTCACCGTTGCTCGCCAAGACCGAATCGGTTTTGCAGGTTCACCTCAAGTCTTATAGGCCGAGCGTGTTGGTTGAGGCGATGCAGATTGAGTCCCAGCGATTCTTTATTCGCGGCATCTCGCATGCCGCGATGGACTTGTTGGAATTGGTTCAGAACGATGTCATCGAAGTTTTATTGGCGCGATCGCCCAACGACCCGAATCCGATCCGACTACCGGCAGAGTCGGTTGTGTCCGTCGGGTTTGAAACGGACGAGTGTATCTTCCCCTCCGAGCCGCGCACCTTTAGCGGCTATCGGTTGTTGACGGAATACTTTGCCGCGCCTGAAAAATTCATGTTCTTTGAGGTTCAGGGCATTTCGCCTCAGCGATTGAGCGGATTCCAGGAGGACCTCTACTTCTATTTCCTGATGGACCGGCATGTATCGTCGGTCGAGACGTTTGTGCAACCGGAGACCGTGCGGATTGGTTGCACGCCCATGGTGAACTTGTTTGAGCATCGTTGCGAACCGATTCGGGTGACCCACGGGGCTCATGAGTATCGTGTCGTCCCCGATGCCCGCCAGCCGCGTGCTTTTGAAGTGCATAGCGTTCTGGACGTCACCGCGATCGATAACGAACGCGACGAGAAGACCTATCACCCGTTTTATTCGACGCGGCACGCCGGAGAACAACGCGAACGACGTGGCTTCTATCACATCCACCGTCGCGATTCGATGCTGAGCGGAGGTGGGCAGGACTTGGCAACGGAGATGTATCTTTCGCTTGTCGATCTTGACTTTGAACCGGACGAGTCGGATGGGACCGTGCTTGACGTTCGAGCGCTTTGCACGAGCCGTAATTTGCCACAGCGGCTTGAATTTGGCGGCGGGCGACCCAAGCTGCAACTCGTGCGGGGCGGTCCGCTTGAGCCTCTCAAGTGCATCACGCAGCCGCGTGTGACCGCTCGACCACAGCTACGAAAGGGAACGTACTGGCGGTTGATCAGCCATCTTTCGCTCGGTCACGTCTCGCTGTTTGATTCCGCCGAAGGCGCCGCGGCGATCCGAGAGATCTTCGGGCTTTACGATTTTGTTCAGCAGGGAGACACCCAACAGCGGATCGACTCGATTCGATCCATTGTTTGCTCCGGTGGCGTGGCCCGTTGTCCCAACCCCACCGGCGGAACGACGTTGGCGCGCGGCTTGGACATCGAGGTCTTGATCGATGAAGAGCGTCTTAGCAGTGGCGGCGCTTACTTGCTCGGAGCGGTGCTCGAGCGATTCATGGCCCTCTACGCGTCGATTAATTCGTTTACTCGCACGTCGCTGAACAGCACGGTACGCGAAAAAGAAATTGCAAAATGGCCGGCACGATCAGGAAGAAAAAGCTTTCTGTGAATGAGCGGCTCGTTCGGGAGCCGCACCAGTTCACGTTTTTTCAGGCGGTCAGGCTTCTGACGGCGGCCGCTTCTGCGCGTCATTCGGGAGACCTGCACTCGCGCGGCGGCACTCTCGGGAGCTCAGCGGCCATGGACGCCGAGCCGGTACGGTTCAAAACTCGACCCGGGTTGAATTTCGCTCCCACCGAGATCGTCGCCCTCCGCCAACCGGCTCCGGATGGCGACGACGAAGCAGAGACGCGGCGACCCGAATTGGAAATCGCTTTCTGGGGCCTGACAGGACCCGCCGGAGCATTGCCCAGTCATTACACGCAGCAGGTCATCGATCGCGTGCACGTCAAAGATCACGCGATGCACGACTTCTTCGACCTTTTTTCTCACCGGCTGCTGTCGTTCTTTTATCGCGCGTGGGAGAAGTACTTTCTTGCCGCGGGCTTTGAATCGAGCATTGAGAACGATCCCAAGAGCGACCTGATCCGAGAGTCATTGCTTTCGTTAGTGGGACGCGGCACCGACGCGGTTCGTGATCGACTCGAAGCCGCCGACGATGCGTTGATCTATTACGGCGGGCTGTTCGTGGAGCGTCCCACGGCGGAGTCGTTGCGAGCGATGGTCGCGGATTTTCTGGGGCTTCCGGCGAAGGTGCTCTCGCTCTTTGGCCAGTGGCTGGTGTTACCCTATCCGGAGCGAACGCGGATGGGCGTTCTCGACGGTCACTGCCAGCTGGGTTTTGACACGATCGTCGGTGAGCGAACTTGGGATCCGTCGTCAAAATTTCGCGTCCAAGTCGGGCCGGTTACTTGGAATCAGTTCGAGAGCCTGATGCCGACCGGTGACGCACTCGTGCGGACCTGTCAGTTGATTCGTAGCTACGTCGGACTTGAACTGGAGTTCGATCTTCAGGTGCTCTTGCTGGCCGAAGAGATTCCGATGTGCCGATTCGTCAGCCACGAAACGGAGTCGCAATCGGCCGCGCCGTATCTCGGATGGAATACTTGGTTGTGTAGCGAACAACCGGAGATGGACAGTGAGGACGCTGTCTTTTACCACGATGGTTCACCGAGTCGATAACTTATTCGTGGCATCGGTCCAACGCCGTTGCCCTACCGTTCCTTCCACTTGCAAACGTGATTTTGCGACATGACACAGGTTAATCTCAAAGAATTAGTCGGAAAGCTGAATGAGACGTGTCGCATGGCGCTCGAGTCGGCGGCCGGTCTTTGCCTTTCGCGGACCAACTACAACATCGAGATCGAGCATTGGCTGCTGAAGCTCGCCGAGAATGACCGATCCGACATCGCGATCGCGGTGAAGGCTTCGGGCGTGGACCATTCGCGTCTGATGGCGGACCTGAATGCCGCGATCGACAAATTCAAGACCGGCAACGGACGCCCGCCGGCGCTTTCGCCCAACGTCGTCGATCTGGTTCGCGAGGCTTGGCTGTTCGCATCGGTGGACCACGGCGTGTCGCAAGTTCGCTCGGGGCATTTATTGGTCGCGCTACTGAGTTCATCGGCTTTGCGACCGTTGGCCCGCGATGCCTCCGGACAATTTGAATCGGTCAACGCGGACGCAATCGCCAGTGACTTCGGAACGCTGCTCGCAGAAAGCGAGGAGGATCACATCCCGATGGGGACCGGCAAGGCCGCGCCGACCGATCCGACCACGGGCCAACCGAAGACCGGGCCGACAAAGACGCCTTCGCTCGATCAATTCACAATCGATTTGACCGCGCGGGCCGCAGCGGGCGAGATCGATCCCGTCCTTGGTCGCGACCCAGAGATCCGACAGATCGTCGATATTCTCATGCGTCGACGCCAGAACAACCCAATCCTGACCGGTGAAGCCGGCGTTGGTAAGACGGCGGTGGTCGAGGGCTTTGCCATTCGAGTCGCCGAGGGCGATGTCCCCGACGCGATCAAAAATGTCAGCGTTCGCTCATTGGACCTCGGGCTGCTGCAAGCCGGCGCGGGAATGAAAGGTGAGTTCGAGAATCGGCTCAAAGGTGTGATTGATGAAGTGAAGGGTTCGCCGACGCCGATCGTTCTTTTCATCGATGAAGCCCATACGATGATCGGTGCCGGTGGCCAAGCGGGACAAGGCGACGCGGCGAACCTACTCAAGCCGGCGCTCGCACGCGGCGAACTGCGAACGATCGCCGCGACGACTTGGGCCGAGTACAAGAAGTACTTCGAAAAGGATGCGGCGTTGGCGCGGCGATTCCAAGTCGTGAAAGTCGAAGAACCGGATGAGGAAACTGCTGTCGAGATGATGCGCGGATTGGTCGCGACACTCGAAGGGCACCACAAGGTTCGGATTCTCAACGAGGCGGTCGTCGAGGCAGTGAAGCTATCCAATCGATACATCAGCGGAAGGCAACTGCCGGATAAGTCGGTCAGCCTGTTGGATACCACCTGCGCTCGGATTCGACTAAGCCAGTCCTCCACCCCGCCGGCCATCGAGGACGCCGAACGACGAAGAGATCAGCTGAAAGTGTCGCTTCGAATTTTGGAGCGGGAGCAACAGACCGGCACCGATCACGCTGAAGCCATTAGCAATGCCGAGGAATCGCTCAAGGAGACCGAGGCGGAACTGGAATCGCTTGGCAATCAATGGGAACAGGAAAGCTCGTTGATCACGTCGATTCAGGACCTACACACGTGCCTGCTCGGCGAGGAGTCATCCGAGGAGACCGACTCCGCCAATGGCGAATCGGCCGGCGAAGAAGAGGCACCGAGCGCCCCAGCGCAAGAGCCGCCGAGCGAAGAGCAACTCTCCCAGTGGAAAGACGAACTTGCTGCCGCCGAGAAAGAACTTCACGCCGTCCAAGGCGAGAATCCGCTGACGTTTCCATTTGTCGACGCCGGTGCGGTGGCTCAGACGGTCGCCGCTTGGACCGGGATCCCGGTCGGCAGAATGGTCAGCAATGAAATCAACACCGTCCTCAACCTCAAGGATTTGATGGAAGAGTCCATCGTGGGACAGTCTCACGCACTCGACCGGATCGCGCAGAGCATTCGCACGAGCCGTGCCCAACTTCGCGATCCGCGCACTCCCATCGGCGTGTTCATGCTCGCCGGAACCAGTGGCGTCGGGAAGACCGAGACGGCGATTACTCTCGCGAATCTGCTTTATGGTGGCGAGCAAAACATGACCACCATCAACATGTCGGAATTCAAAGAGGAGCACAAAGTCTCACTGTTGATGGGCTCACCTCCCGGCTACGTCGGCTACGGCGAGGGCGGCGTCTTGACTGAGGCAGTCCGTCGCAAACCCTATTCGGTGGTGCTCCTCGACGAGATGGAGAAAGCCCACAATGGCGTTCAGGATGTCTTTTATCAGGTCTTCGACAAGGGGAATATGAAGGACGGGGAGGGCCGCGACATCGATTTCAAAAACACCGTCATCATCATGACGACCAACGCCGGCACGGATTTGATCAAGAGTCTCTGTGCGGACGAAGACACGATGCCCGATCCCGATGGTTTCATCGAAGCCGTCTTCCCCGAGTTGCTCAAGACTTTCAAGCCAGCATTCTTGGGACGCGTGAGCATCATTCCGTACTACCCGCTGAGCGATGACGTGATGACGAGGATTATCCGTCTGAAGCTGGGCAAGGTGGCGAAACGCGTCGCCGAGAGTTATGCGGCCGGCTTCGACTACGGTGACGATGTGGTCGACGCAATTCGCAGTCGATGCACCGAGGTCGACACCGGCGCACGGAACGTCGACCATATTCTGAATCGATCGTTGCTGCCGCAACTCTCCGCTGAGGTGCTCGCGGCACTCGCGGAAGGGAAAACGATTTCGAGCATTACCATCGGGATCAAGGACGATCAGTTTGAATACTCGATTGAGGCGGAAGCCGAATCCGGAACCTAACTGACACGTGAAACGTCGCGTGAAACGATCTTTGCTGTTTTGCCTCGTTTCGCTGCGACCTCGTTGTTTGTGTGATCGGAAAAACTTGCCACTGCTGCCGAATTCCATTCGGATGCTGGCCCGACATTTTCATCTGAAATTGGACTGGAGACCGCCAGCGGCCGATTTCGTTAGCAGAGGGCCCCCATAAAGAATGGGTGCCTCGGCTCCGTGGTTACGGAAAACCAAAAACACACGCCGCAGGGAATGCGCAGTGAACATTGATCACAAACGATGGCTCCCGGTAGTCGCTCTGTTGGCCCTGGGTTCCGTGGCTCACGCACAGGCACCCACCACGCCGGCTGCCCCAACGCCCACCATTTGGCGATTCTTTGGCATCCCTCAGGGATTGCAGAAGATTCGTGACGTCTCAACGAATCGTCGTGGCAATTTCCCAGGCTTGGAGCGAAAGCCACCGGTAAAGCGAATCGGTGACCCCGCTAACCTCGAATCCGAGAACCCGGCGATCAAAGAAGCGGCCAAGATCAAACAGGCCGAAGACTTGAAGATGCAGAAGATCAAGGCCATCAAGTACTTGGCCAAGATGGGATGCGGTTGCTACGACAAAGAAGGCAAGATCACCGACGCGCTCATCGCCGCAATGGACGACTGTACGCCGGACGTGCGAATGGCGGCCATCGAAGCGATCGAGACCACCGCGTCGGGTGAATGCTGCAAGAGCTGCGGTTCAACGTCTTGCTGTAACGAGAAAGTGACCAAGCGACTCAGCGAGATCGCTTACGAGCGGGATGACAATGGATGCCCCGTGGAGGCGAGTGCTGAAATCCGTGAGGCGGCCGCGAAAGCACTTTGCGTGTGTTGCCCGAATCGAGCGACCGGTCCGATTGAAGAGGATATTCCTGAGCTCGAAGAGCCCGCAACGGACACCGATCCCAAGCCAGCCACCGCGACCGGTGAGGGCGGCGATGAGTCGCAATCGGCCGAGGGCGAGGGCGGCGGCGACGGTTCAGGAACCGGCGAAGGGGACGACGCGGGCGATGGCCAAGAGAGCGGCCAAGAGGACGGCGAAGAAATGGGTGCTGAGAGCTCCGGCGGTGTCGAGCAAGACTCGGCCGTCGAAGGCGATCAGCCGATCAAGAAACTCAAAGAGGCCGACGAGTTGACACTGCGGTCGGTCAAAGCGGATCGCGTTCGGGTGGAAGTCGGCAAATTGAAGATGGTCGGTGGCATGGCGATCAAGCCCGTGACTTTTCGTGCCGTCCCAAAGTGGAATCCACCCACGCCCGCTCCCGAGCAAACGCCAAGTGCGGTCGAATTCTCGCTGAATTCTCTGCCTGAGCCTATCCGCAATCCCGAATCGGTCGAGCGACCAAAAACCATCGCGTCGCCGAAAACGGCTCCGCAGCCGAAGAATGTCAAGGCGCAGCAACCGAAAGCTTTGCCACTAAAGAAAGTGAGTTCACGCAAGACGGCTGTGGCGCGCAAGAAGATTGGTGCAACGGTGGTGGGTGTCGATCATCGGACCGGCCGGGTCCTGCTCCGCAGCAGCCAGACGCTTCCGCGAAACGCTTCGGTCACCGTTTACCACAGCTATTTGACCGGGGAACGCTTGGTAGGACACCTGATCGTCGCCGAGTCCAATGGGACGCAGGCGACCGCGATGGTCACCGATCGCGCGATGCTTTCTCACGTGGAAGCCGGCGACCGCGCTGTTTGCTTCTAACCGCTTGCTTCTAACCGCAAAGCACCGAACGTAAAACGCAAACGCCCGGCAACACTGCCGGGCGTTCGTCGTTTCCGAGAGTTCGATTTGACTCAGCTGCCGCAACCGCAGTCGCAGGCACAGGTCTGCTGGACCGTCTTCATGACGGTCACCGGAACCTGCTTTTCAACGGTGTAAGGGACTTTCACCGTGCAGGTGCGTTGTTCTTCAACGCAGACTTTTTCGGGGATGAATGCGGTGACCATCTTGGTCTTCTTGCGATACTCGAGCGTTTTGTACGGGTGCTTGATGGTCTTCTTTTCCGTCTTGGTGAAGTACTCTTTCACTTTGCGTGTCTTCTTGATCGGCACCATGATGTCGACCTCGCAGGTATAGGGTTCTTCGACGCAGACCTCTTTCATGACCGTCACTTCTTTGGTGACTTCGACGGGGTTGGGGCACCAGACTTTTTTCTCGGTGCACTTGCAGCCGTCACACGAATCGGAAGCGACCATTTGAACTTCCCAGTGCCCCTGGTCTTCGACACAGGTCTTCAATTCGGTGACTGGAACACACTCGGTTCGTCTGCGGACCTTGGTGACGGTGTCTTTACCGGGAACCGTGATCGTGTACTCCTGGTCGACCCAACGGAACTTTGGGGTTTTCACTTCGATCTCTTGCTCGTCGACTTTCTCGACACAAACCAAAGCGTTGTACTCGTAGGGAACTTGTTTTTCGACGGTGATGGTCTTCTCAACCAGAACCGTTTCAACGCGTTCTTCTTCGCGATAGCACGTCTCGGTGACCGTTTTCATGACGGTGCACGGGACTTGAACGGACTTGGTGCAAAAGCCGGTGCCGTTGCACTGATTGCAGTCGTCGCAGGCGGCGACGAAACCGGAAAGGAACAGAACGGTCGCCAGGGCGGCGCCGATGCGTTGAGCGGTGGGCATTGGATTGAACTCCCCGAGCCTGATGGTTTTGTCTAGCCGCATTTCGCGGGATCGAGCAAAACTAGGTCCGCCGTTGGGTGAGTCAAATCACTTTCGCTGACATTAGTCAACGTTGTTGCCTTTTCTCAACACCCCACTCCCCGAACAATCGGAATGTTCATTGCAGTGCGGTGACGAGATCACGCTCAAATCAAAACAGAGTGTGCATCATCCACCCATTGGTGAACCTCTTCTTCGTCTGAGAAGACCTCATCAAGCACGCGGATGCGGTCGGAGACGCCTTCACCTTCGGCGGCATGGCGTCGTTCAAGGTCGTTGATAACGATCAAGGCATCCAGCAGCTGAATGGTGCCATCGCGATTGACATCCTTGGATTCATCACCCGGACGAATGACGCCTTCGCCGGAGGCGTGAAGGTTGCGGGCGACGTGATTCATCACGACCAACGCGTCGCTGGGCGAGACCGTGCCGTCGCCGTTCACATCGGTCGGTTCAGGATTCGGTTGACTGACTGTAGTGAGCGCCGCGACCACCGGAACTTGACTGGGTTCGGTCACCGAGAACGCACCGATAGGTGTCGCGTCAGTCGGGTCGAACGGGTCAAGCAATGGGTCCGGTACGTCGAAGCTGATGGCATCGAATGAAATCAGAATCGCCCGCAACCAAGTCAGGACGTCTTTGACGCCCCCGCCATCGGCCAACGTTTCGCAATTGATCACGAGGTCCACACCGAGCTGCACACAAACATCGCCCGGCGCGAGCGTGTCTTGGTTGCCTCCGTTGAGGATTTCGCCGTCCTCCGCAAATGTCACGTTGCTTCCGTTGCTTTGATCGGAGAACAGGACGTCGTCCCCGTCGCCACCGAACGTCTGGTCAACGTCCGGTCCTCCGGTCAACAAGTCTTGCCCCATGCCTCCGAACAAGATGTCGTTGCCGAGGCCCCCGTTGAGTGCGGTGATCGCCGATGTCTGTGCGGAGACTTCGTCGTCGCCGTCGTTTCCGTCGACCCGAATAAACTCGACGGAGTCGACTTGGATCGGTTCGACAGTACCCCCGACGTCACCCACCGTGATCGCGTCGGCAGCCGCGCTACCGACGGCTTCGAGTTTGTCGTCCCCGGCGTTCCCGTCGAACTCCAGTAGCGTACTCGTTTGGTTGATGTCGAATGCGACGTCACTGGTGACCGTGAAAGTGTCATCGCCCAAGCCGCTTTCGACATCGATCGATTCGACGCCCAGCGTTTCAAAGACCTCGTTTCCGACGTCGCTGCGTGGATCGGCCGGTGTAGTCGTGGCAAAGACGCCTTGCGCCGATGCCGTGACCCCGTGCCGTAGATCTAGTGGGTCATCCGCCGAAGCCGCATTGACTTCGATGCGGTCGCCGGTCTCGATGCCCGCGACCATCTCGTCGACGGCATTGTTCAAAATCACCGCGACGCCTTGCACCACATCCGTCGTTGTCGCTCCGTTGTCTCCGCCCTCGATAAAGAGTTGACGGGTGCTTGCGATGGCG
>JBCBLJ010000015.1:0-28900 GCA_038520195.1 Planctomycetota bacterium | reverse complement strand
GTGGACTCCCGAGAGAGTTGAAATGCCATTCTTCTTCAAAAGCGTCAAGAAACGCAAAAACAGTGAACGAGCGAAGAGACAACTAGTGCGTCGACTTGCGCGGGTGGAGCCTCTCGAGAATCGGCGTGTTTTGGCAAACCTCAACCTGCTCACCGCTTCCGGGACACTGGCTTTTGGCGCTGCACCGGCAACGGCGGACAACGCGTTGGTGATTTCCTACGACGCGGGCACGGACACCTACGAATTCACCGATCCGACTGAGACGATCAACGCGATCGGCGGCTTGGCTGGCATCGCAACCGGCTCGGGCACGAACACAGTTACCTTCACTGGTGCGGATGCAGATGCGGCTGTCGCGGATGGATCGCTGGACCAGATTCGGGTCAACCTGAACAACGGTAATGACTCTTTAACGGTCAATGGTTTCCGCGCAGGCGGTGAGGGCCTGAGCACGCTCGACACCGATGTCGCGGGAACGGACACGATCACCATCAACGGCGACGTCGGCACCGGTGGCAGTCCCGTCACGATCGATGGCGTCAATCTTGTTGGCGACGTGATCAATCTGAATGCCAACATCATCGCCAGCGGCGTTGGTGTCACGCTCGGAGCGGCTGGCTCTGACACACCGGTTGTGATCGGAGCAGCGGTCGAAGTCGCGGCGGCGGGTGCAACGGCTTTGATCAACACGGGGACCGGCGCGAGCGGCGTTACCGGTTCGAACGATCTTTCGGTGAGCGGATCGAGCGTTCAACTTCGCGGAGACATCGGTCTTTCAGGAGCTGCCGCCGTCACGCTCAATGCCGACAATCTATTGCAAGTCGGATCGGCGACGGAAAACAGTAGCCTGAGTTCGGGCACGGGCAACATCTCGTTGACCGGCGGTACCGAAGTGACGCTGACGGACGGAATCATGACCGGCGGAGACGTGAGCTCCACCTCGCCGATCACTTCGATGGGATCGGCGGCGGGTTCGATTTCCGGAAACACGATTACGATCTCCGCAAACCTTTCGAACACAACGGCGAACACGACGGTTCTCAATGCGTTGGCGGATGTCAACGTGGGTGGCCCGATCACTTCGTCGTCGGCAGTCGATGTGGACGCTGGCGGCAACGTCGACTTTGACGGAACCGTCACGACTTCGGTTGGCGATATCAATGTCGCGGCGACGGATACGGACGCCACTTCGTTTCAGGCTGCCGGTTCGGTGATCGTCACCGGCGGCACGACATTCACTGGCGTCGGCGCGGTTTTGGTGAGCGCAGACGACTCGATTAGCTTCGAAGACGTGACCGGCAACGGTGCCAACTTGACGCTGTTCGCGCCGACCTCGATCGCGTCAACCGGCACCATCTCCAACGTCGCGACGTTCCGCGCATCCGACGGCGGTGCGGCGGGTGCGGTCGCCATTTCACTGGTGGACGTTGACGCCGATGAAGTCATCGTACTCGCCGGCGGCGGGCTAACACTTTCGGGAGCTGTCGCGGCAAATGATGGTGTCGTTAGCATCACCGCAGACATCACCGTTGACGGCACGGTTTCAGTCACCAGCGGCGGCGACGCCGGCGAAAATGTCCTGATCGATGGCGATGTCGACGGAACGGTAGCCGACGCGGATAGCGTGACCTTGGACGCGCCGGTCGATTCGGCTCTGACGGTAACGGGTGACATCGGCGACGGTGTGCGTTTGTTGGATGTCACTCTGTCTGGCGATACGATCAACGCCAACAACATTGATCTTGCCGGCGATTTTGCCGCTCTCGGTGGAAACATCCAAATCGCCGGATCCGCTTCCGGGGACGGTACGGGGACGGCCACACTCGCGCCCTCGACCCCCGGCCGTGCTCTCGACATCTTCAACGATCCGACTAATACACGCGTTGGAAATGCCACGCGAATCACCGAAACAACCATCAGTAGTTTGCAAGCGGGAACGTTTGCCGAACTGACGATCGGAAACGCTGGAACGAGTGTCGTCCGAATCAATCCAGACAATGACAACTCGACAACGACCGGCGCGTTGGACTTGGTGTTCGCGACCAACTTTGTCGGCGAAGCCATCAACCTTTCCGAAGACCTCGATCAAGGACTCAACGCGGTAACGTTTGAGACCGACGCCTTCGGTGCCAACCGCGCTTTGGTCTCGACCGGCGACGTGTCCATCAACAAATTGACGGCGGGCGGCACACTGGAACTCCGCGGCAAGTTTGGAACGACGCCGTCCTGGGGAGCGTTGAATCTTTCGATCGACGCGGTCGGCGCGACGATCAATGCGCCGGCAGCTGGCTCCCCGTTGCCGATCCTTGGCCCCGACACTGGTGCGGCTCAAACGTTCCTCGGCGGATTCAACTTGGCATCGTTCACGATTGATGCCGACACCGTGAACGCCTCTGGTTCGGCTGCGATCGAATCGGCCGGTGAAGTCACCCTCAATGTCGATCAGCTGAACTTGACGGGTGGAATCCGAAGTGGCGGCAACATCGTGCTCGGAAACCCCGGCGGAACGGTGACCAACGCTGCAACGGGTGTCTCGATCCTGGCCACCGCCGGCTCTGACGTGACGATCGCCAATATCGGCGGCAACGCCGGAGATGTGCTGATCCGCGGGCTCGGCGGAAAGCTCGGCACCGTCTCCATTGAAGGCGGTACCGATGGCGGATTGATTCGTGTGGGCAGCAACGCGAACAACGGCGCGACGACGCTGAACGTGGACGGCCTTTCGGCCGAGGCGATCGTGCTTCGCGGCGATTCCATTAACTTGAATGGAACCGTTGAAGCGACCGGAGGTTCGAACCACATCATCGGCGCGGTAACGTTGACCGGCGACAGCAGCCTTGAGAATTCGTCGGGTGTGCCAACCAACTTCGTGCGTGTTGACGGCACGATTGACGGTGCATTCGATCTGGACATCGACTCAGGCCTCGGCAGTACGGTCTTGACCGGCGCGATCGGTGCCGGAACGGCGCTAGCGAACATGAGCGTCGCATCGGGTGGCACCAACAATGTCACCGTCCCGATCACCGTCGCAGGCGACTTCTCATGGATCGTGGGTACCGCCGGCAATGGCTTGAACGATCGCCTCGTCCGCATCGGAGCCGGTAGCATCACCGCGGGCGGTACCGTCACGCTGGAAGCAGACACGCTGGCTCGTTTCGAAGCCGGCGTTAATGTGTTTGGCACCACCGTCACTCTGACTATCCGCGGAAACGGCGACTGAGCCGCCCGACGGTGATGGACGATAGATGAACGAAGAGGGCGCCAGTGACGCCCTCTTTTTGTTGATCCCGGTTGCGGAATGACGATCATTTTCGAATGATCCTTCGATGACAATCAAAGTACCTCGCGTCGCGTTCGTGACGAGCCATCCGATTCAGTACCAGGTGCCGATCTTTCGACATCTGGCAACGCGGGATGACCTGCAATTTGAAGTTCTCTTCGCGATGCTTCCCGATGCGGCGGCTCAGGGCGCGGGCTTCGGTGTCGAATTCGAGTGGGACATTCCGCTACTGGAAGGCTATCAATACACGGTGTTGGATAACATCGCGACGACGCCCAGCGTGACGCGATTCACGGGATGTGATACTCCCTCCGTCCGGCAGGTGCTTTCCGACAAGGAGATTGACGTCGTCATCGTGAACGGTTGGGTGGTGAAGACCTGCGTGCAGACGCTTCGCGCTTGCAAGCGACTGGGTATTCCATGCGTGGTCCGCGGTGAAGCCAACCATCTTCGGCCGCGCCCCTGGTGGAAGCGGCTACTTCAACGTCAGCTCGTTCGCCGCTACGACGCCTACCTCCCGATCGGAACCGCGAACCGAGAGTTCTATGCCGGTTACGGCGCACAAACGTCGCGGATGTTTGATGCGAGGTACTGCATCGAGAACGAACGGTTCGAACGTGCGGCGGCGGAGTCGAAGCGGCATCGAGTTCAACGACGAGCGGACTGGGGAATCGACGACAACTCGGTTTGCTTTTTGTACTGCGGAAAGTTTGAGGAGAAAAAGCACCCCGCCGAATTGGTCGAGGCTTTCGGCGACGCGATCGAAGCCAATCCAGAACACCGACTTCACCTGCTGATGGTTGGCGACGGCGACCTGCGTGAAGACTGCGAACGGCTCGTTGAACGACGTGGATTGCCGGTCACGTTTGCCGGGTTTCTCAATCAGTCCGAAATCGTGGACGCCTACGTTGCCTCCGATTGTCTCGCGTTACCGTCCGACCACGGCGAAACGTGGGGTCTCGTTGTCAACGAAGCGATGGCCTGTGGCCGTCCGGCGATTGTGAGCGATCAGGCGGGTTGCCACCTCGACTTAGTCCGAGTCGGTGAGACCGGTTGGGTCCATCGCTTTGGCGATTGGGCGCAACTCAGTGACACGCTCGCTCTGGCCTACGATCGTCGCGATCGACTGATCGAGATGGGTGAGAACGCGAGGCGTTTGATCCAAGAGTTCAGTCCGCTCGCCGCCGCCGATTCAATGGCCCGCGCGGTGCATTGCCTGTCAAAGGAACGCTAGTGCTGCGAGTCGCCTTGCTCGATACGACGCTGGAGGGTTCGCGGGGCAGTATGACTCGCTACCGACTGCAACTTCAGCGTGCGTTGGAAGAGTTCGCGAGCGATGACGTTCAGGCGGACGTACTTTACTTGGGACGACGAAACCGATCGGCAACGTCGACCGTTCCCGCCAAGCTTGAGACTTACGCTCGACACTACCGATGTTGGCGTGACGCTCGAAAGATCGACGCTTCAAACCATGACCTGTTTCATGTGCTTGACGGCAGTTTCGGCTATGTCTCGTCGGCCATTCGGTCGAAGAGAACGGTCGTGACCGTCCATGACGTCATCCCGCGATTGCAGATGGACAGGCGGTTTCCGTCCGCACCCGCCGTTGCGTTTCCCTCGAGGTGGCTCATTCGTCGATCGCTTCGTGGCGTCGCGGGCGCCCGTATGGTCTGCTCGGTAAGCCAAAGTACAAAGAACGATCTCATCCAACTTGGATGCCGGGCCGACGCTCGCATTCATGTCGTTCCGATGGCGATCGAGCCGGGCCTCTTCCAGGGATCGAACCCCGCGTTTGAAGAATCAAAGCCCCAGTCGTTTCTGCTTCACCTTGGAAATAACGGGTTCTACAAGAACCGTCGCGGCGCGATCGAAGTCTTTCGTCGGATCGAGAACGATCACGACCTACACCTGATTCTCGCCGGACCGCCGCCGGACGCGGCATTGCGTGAGTTCGTGCTCGAGCACCGACTGGAAGACCGAGTTCAATACGAGGTCGATCCCGACCAGCGGACGCTCGGCAAGCTGTACGCGCAAAGTCGAATTTTTCTGTTTCCGAGTCTCTATGAGGGCTTCGGCTGGCCGCCGCTTGAAGCAATGTCAGTGGGGTGCCCGGTCGTTTGCAGCGACGCGGGTTCGATCCCCGAGGTCGTGGGTGACGCGGCCATGGTGGTTCCGAGTGAAGATTACGACGGCATGGCGAGACGATGCGAGCAACTCCTTTCAGATCAGGAACTTCGCGAAGCGATGATCGCCAAGGGTCTCGAGTGTGTCCAACGACACAACCTTGAACGACTGGCCACACAGATGCTCGTGATTTATCGAGAGGCTAACGCATCGTGAATTCGCCACCCGAACTCGATACTTCCCGCGAATCCTGCCCATCACCGCATTCGACGACGAATAAGGTCGGCCGCGTGTTGTGGGCGATAGGCTGGGCGGTCTTGTTTCGCCCCTCGCCGCGGTTGCTCTATCGCTGGCGCGTGTTGGTGCTGCGTTGCTTTGGCGCTCGCGCGGATTGGAACGCGAGAATCGATCCGAGTGTGCGGATATGGGCGCCGTGGAATCTCCGAATCGGCCGCGACACTTCCATTGGACATCATGCGGACATCTACAACGTTGCGCTGATCACGTTGGGTGACAACGCCACGGTTTCGCAATACGGTTACCTTTGTTCGGCGTCACATGATCTGTCCGACCCGACGATGTCATTGATCTCGGCGCCAATCGAGATCGGATCGGCGGCCTGGGTTTGTGCGCGAGCCTTTGTGGGGCCGGGCGTGACCGTCGGAGAAGGTGCGATCGTCGGAGCCTGCGGAGTGGCCGTGAAGGACGTCCCCGCATGGAGGATTGTAGCGGGCAATCCGGCGCGCGAGATTCGCGTTCGCGAACTATCGACGCGGTCGGAGGTGAATGAATGAACGGGCCGACGATCGCAGCAGTGATTCTGGCGAAGAACGAAGCGATCAATATCGAACGCTGTATTCGCGCGTTGAACTGGGTGGACCGGGTCTGGGTCGTGGATGATGGATCGACGGATGCGACCGCCGAGATAGCGACGAACCTGGGTGCTCGCGTGGTTCAGCATGGCTTTGAGTCATTCGCACAGCAGCGAAACTGGGTGCTCGCGCAGGCTGAACTGAATCAGCAGTGGGTGTTGATGCTGGACGCCGACGAAGTCGCCACAGAGAGATTCGCTTCGGAGGTTCAACGCAAAACGGCCGCGGCGAACGACGATGTGGTTGCCTTTCGGACCTGTCGCAAAACGATGCTCGAAGGGACGTGGCTCAAGTACTCCGACAGTTTCCCCGTTTGGATCATGCGACTAGTTCGCCGTGGAAGTGCATGGTTCGAAGACAGCGGCCATGGCGAAGTCCCCGTCCCCGAGGTGGATGGTCTGATCGAAACCATTCAGGAGCCATTCATTCATTATCCGTTCAGCCGCGGGATGGAGGATTGGTGGACGCGGCATGTGCGTTACGCCGGGCGCGAAGCGGTGCGGGAAATGACGGAAAGTACAGAGCCCGTGCTATCTGGATTGTTCGGGCTCGATTCAAGTCGTCGGCGAAGAGCGCTGCGTACGGTTTCCAGACGACTGCCGGCGCGAGGACTTCTGCGGCTCTTCTATCAGTACATCGTGAAACGTGGCTTTCTCGATGGCCGCGCCGGTTGGCGGTTTTGCCGTATGATGGCTTGTTATGAATCGATGATTTCGATCCGAAAGCTGGAACCTCTCGATTTCTCGCCGATCGATGCCGATGCGACTCAAGCTCCCGCCGATGTTACTCGCAGGACTTAGAAGTTAAGACCTCTTTTCGCGGACGACGGAGGCCGCCCGGATAGCGCCGAGTCGCACTGATCCGAGCCGGAGAACGAATTGGAATCCATCTTTTACGTCCTCGTTGCGACCGCCACCCTGTTTGCATTCGTCGATTGGCGATCCGGATTGATCGCGGCCATCGTTCTGGATTGTCTTCGGGATCCGGTTCGCAAGCTCAGCGACGGGGAACCGACGCTGATCACGTACTGCGTGTGTTCGATCTGGGGTGCCGCGTTCGTCAATCTCATTTTCTCCAACAATCGTGGGCTGATGTTGGTCCGCAAGCGGTTTCCGTGGGTCGGTCGATCGGTCGTTTGGTACCTATTCGGTTTGCTTCCCGGTGCCTTGCTTTCGTTGGCCTTGTATCGAAACGGGCTGTTGTTGGCCGGATTGGGAACGATCTCCTACGCTGCGCCCTTGTTGGGACTCGTGCTCGGCGCTGCGGTCGCGTTTGACCTGAAGTTTCTCAAGCGCTTATTGCAGACCTACTTGGTCGTCAACTGCATCGCACTGGTTGGTTCGATCGCGGAGTGGCTTCAATGGAACTGGCCTGCATTGGGTGGATTGAAGGGATTCGAGTGGATCCGTTACATGCCCGGCGTCATTGTCCGCTTGATTTCCGGCTTCTTTCGAAGTCCGGACATCGCGGGGTTTCACGCGTCCAATGCGATGATGGTGGCAACAATCCTGTTGCTCAACCGAGGCGACAAGCCGCAAGCAAAACGCCGAATCAATCCGGCTTGGGTGGTTGCCTTGATCTGGTGTGTGATGCCGTTACTTCTTTGTGGACGTCGCAAGATGTTGGTCATCCCCATCGCATTTGTGGTGACGTACCTGCTCTACATGCAACTCGCGGCGCGGCGCAGCGTGATCCGAATCGTCGGCTACCTGATCTTGGTGATTGCGATTGCGGCCGTCCCGCTTTCGATTTACCGCGACGAAGAAGGCCTTGAAGACCACCAGGCGTACTACGCGACGACACTGATCGACGCCGCCCCGCGACTCCGCGACAACGTCGGCGGTGGAGTCGTTCAAACGCTGAAGCAATCCGGAATGATGGGCTCGGGATTGGGCGTCGCGACGCAAGGGGCTCAGCACCTTGGTGGCGACCGAGGCAATGCTTGGCAGGAAGACGGCGTGAGCCGACTGTTCAAGGAACTCGGCGTTCCCGGCGTAGTCATGATCGCGATCGCCGGATTCATCGTGATTCGAAACTGTCGCACCGAGATTCGTCGGCAAAACCTCGTTCCATTGATCGAGATCCAGGCGATGCTTTTCGCACTGGTTTCCGCCAATCTTGGCTCGTTCGTTGTGTCCCACCAGCACTTTAGCGGCGATCCCGCCAACGGACTTTGGGTGCTGCTCTTCGTGGGCGTCTTTTTGGGGTCTCTCGCCCTCCAAATTCCGAACCGATCAAGCCTCAAAACGACAAAGTCAGCCTCCGCACTGCCGCCGCCCGAACCTCGCCGGCCGGGGCTGGCGTGACCCGAGCCGGGGTTGTGGGGTTAGAAAACATCAACGATTGACCGCAAATGGGCTCGACGAGCCCGTCGCCAAGTAAGCCAGCCGCACCCGCGGCTGGCTTTTTTTGATTGCAAACTGCCGACGACCGCCAATAGAATGCTCCCTTGATCACCACCGCCTGAGGGATTGCCTTTTCCGCCCGTGCGGGGAACGATTGGCGGCTTCTCCCGTCTCAATAGAATGGGAGGGGCGAGGTGCATGGAAATCGCGCGAATGTCGCTTTAATCCTTTTGTAGGGTGGAACGTTTTAAGGTTGGAGCCGGTTATTCCTTTGGCCATTGGTAACGATATTAATCGTTACAGCGCGTGATTCAGACAGTCCCCAGTTTTTTGGTTGTAGGCGTGGCGGCAACCTCGGCGACCCGGTCGATAAATCTGTTGGGCTCTGAGGGAAGACCCTCCCCTGATTTGGGACGTACCCCCATCATCTGGATGGCACACCGACTAGCTTGATGCACCCGCTGACGCTTCTCCTCTAACTCTCAAGACATCGATGTTGGATCAGTCCCAGACAGAGTCGAGCAACTATGACGCGAACGGTTCCGACAATGAGTTGGACACCAATAGCGGCGAATCATTGGCCGCTGTCTTGTGGCGATACAAATGGCTGCTGAGCTTCTTTACGGTGGTGGGCACCGGTGTCGGGTACTGGATGTACAAGCAGAAGCCGACGACGTACCGAGCCACCACGCAGCTGATGTTCAAAAGCGATACGCCGCTGACACTCGATGCGACGACCGGTGCCGTTAGCGGAGGAATCCCGAGCGGAAACCTGATGCAGCAGCTCATCATTTCCGACGCGATTGTGGGAAGCGTGGCGTCTAACCCGGAACTGAAATCGATTCCATCGCTTGAGGCAAAGACGGACGAGCAAATCGTCAACATGGTTCGAGCGGGCATTCGATTCCAAACAATCACCGATCCCCGCGATTCACGCGATCGGATGATCGCCGCGTTAAACTTCGAGGGGCGAGACCCTGAGGTGTGCGTCGCTGCCGTCAACGCGATGAGCTCGGCGATCGACGAGCATTTTGACGCCGAACGCGAAATGACGATTAACGGCGTCGGGACGTTGATCAAAGAAGCCCAGGGCAAATTGCAGCCGCAGTTGCAGAGCTTGGAAAGCGAGTACGAGAACTTCCGAGACACCGCCCAACTGGAATGGGGCACCGACGGTCAAGCCATCAACCCGCACCGCGAACGCCAGTTCATGCTCCAATCACACCAGTTGGAGCTGGAACAAAAGATGCGATCACTGCAAAGCGACTTACGATTCGCCAAGAGCACCGCTGACGCCAACAGCGATCCGATCATGGTTGCTCAAATCATTGGGCAACTCGACGACGCGTTGATCGACGATGTCGCGACGCCAAACGCCGATGCTATTGGCGGCGACAACCCGCTTCAAAATGATTTGGAACTTCAGAAATTTGAAGTTGAGAAAACGCTCCTTCCCCTGAAGATCAAACTGGAACAACTGGCGGTCGAGTGGGGAGATTCTCACCCGAGCGTGAAGCTGATCAAAACGCAAATCGATAGCTCGCAAAATGAGCTGAACCGATTGAACGCGCAGATCGCAGAACGACGAAAGGAGATTGCCGCCCAGGCGACTCAAGGCAATGCCGGTCAGGCACGACGCAAGCTTCGCGAAGCCAAGGCGGCGGAGGCCGTCGAGGCCTACATTCGTGGGCACGAACAGCGATTGATCGTGCTCGACGAAGAAATGACCGCGCTCGGCCGTCAGATTGCGACCGAAAAGACGGCTGCCGATGAACTGAAGAAGGTGGAAGACAAGGATGCCGCCTACTCACGCCAGGTCGAACGACTCCATGGCATGTGGGTTCAACTCGAAAGCAAGCTCGCTTCCTTGAAGCTCGTCGACGTCAACGGCGGCATCATTGTGGAGCCGTTGCTCGCGACCGGGCAGGCCTACGTAACCGGACCGGACCTTCGCAAAGACCTCATCCTGTTCGGGATGGCCGGATTGGGTGTCGCAGGACTCTTGGCGGTCCTCTTTGAGGCGAGTGCCAAGATGTTCCGAAGTGCGGAGGAAGTCCAACGGGAGCTACGAGTCCCCGTGCTGACCCATGTGCCGCTCGACGAAGGACGTGTCCCTCAGACCAAGGGCGTCGAGTCCGAACTCGCAAGTCTGGATCCCAAGCTGGCAGTCGTGCATCGACCGTATTCGCCGGCCGCCGAAGCCATTCGTGGCGTGCGAACCTCACTCTTGTTTGATCACCGTCAATTCAAGAGCAAAGTCTTCCAGGTGACCAGTCCGCTTCCGGGCGACGGCAAGAGTACGATGGTCGCAAACATTGGCTGCTCGTTGGCGCAGTCCGGAAAGCGAACGCTGCTGATCGACCTCGACCTTCGCAGTCCGCGGCTCTCGCTTCGTTTCAATCTCGAAGGCGGGCAGGGCCTCACGAACGTTCTCAACGGCGAGAGCGCACCGACCGAAGCGGTCCACCAAACGCCGATCGAGAATCTCGACGTTCTGCCCTGCGGCCCCTTGCCGGCCAACCCCGCCGAAGCGCTGACGCTGGCGGAATTGGGCGAAGTCTTCCAATGGGCACGGGAGAACTACGATTTCGTCATCGTTGACACACCGCCTTTGTTGATGGTCAGCGATCCGGCCGTCGTGACAACCTACACCGACGCGGCGATGTTGATCTTGCGAATCCGCCGACGTTGCAAGCCGAATTCGAAAGAGGCGATCGCCATGCTACGGGCCGCCGGTGCTCGTGTGATGGGCTGTGTCATCAATAAAGTCGACGATATCAGTGGCGGTTTGTCCTACAAAAGCAGCGCGAGCGGAAGCTACCAGTCGATCGGATACGGCTATGGGGATCGCTACCGACGCCGATACCAGCAAGAAGCCAATGTTCAGGACACCTACATCGTTCGCGGGAAGACCACGACGCCCGCCGTCGACCGCGCCGAACCGATGGAAGACATCAGTGTCAGTCCCGGCACTGCCGAAGAGCCTCGTCCGCTGATGCCCGAACGCAGTGACGCCGTCTACGAAGACGTCTGAGAAACAAGCGGCAGTGTCCTGTTACGGGCCTGAGGAACCCTGACTCAGCGGCGATGTCAAGCGCCGCCGCAATTCACTCGCACACAGCAACCGCCGTACTCGGGCATGGGTCAAACGCAAAGAAACTTCCGACAGCGAGGCACCGGCCGACCAAAGAATCGGCCGACCGCTCGCTTTCGAGCCGGCGGTTAATACGCCTTTGCAAAAATCGCTTGCTTCTCGGCGGGCTTACCGGTGTGGAAACAGGTCCCCGGCGTGTCGTTGTCGTCGTCGGGGATGCAACGGATCGTGACTTTCAGTTCTTTGAGGAGCTTCTCGAGGCTTTCTTCGTCGGCGAAATGACACATCGCGAATCCGCCATGGATTTCCGGTGAGTCCGCGTTCTTCGGCGTAAAGTACTCGCGGAATTCGGATTCGGTTGTAATTGTCACCGTGTTGTCTTTGCGAAGCTGATCAGCGCGATCGTACAGCGATTGCTGAAGGTCGGCGAGCACACCGTCGATCGTGGAAACCAACTCGTCTCGTCCGATCCCGACACTCTTGGGCTGATCCCGTCGGCCCATGAAGACGGAGTTTTTCTCCATGTCTTTGGGTCCGATTTCCAGACGGATCGGAACACCGCGTTTGACATGGTGCCACTTCTTTTCGCCGCCGCGCATGTCGCGGTCGTCGATTTCCACTCGAATCGCAGTTCCGTTGTAACTCTTGGCGATCAATTCGTCGCGCAGAGACTGGACATACTCAAGCACGGCCGTTCGCGAGTCGTCTTTGTAGATCGGCAAGATCACGACTTGCGTTGGGGCGAGCTTCGGCGGAAGCACCAGACCGTCATCATCACTATGCGACATGATCAGAGCGCCGACCAACCGTGTTGAGACGCCCCAGGATGTGGTCCAGGCGTACTCACGGGTGCCGGATTCAGATTGGTAGACGATCTCCTGGGCCTTGGAGAAGTTTTGGCCGAGGAAGTGACTCGTTCCAGCTTGCAACGCTTTGCGATCTTGCATCATCGCTTCGATGGACAGCGTTTCGAGTGCGCCCGGGAATCGCTCGGCGGGTGTCTTGGCACCGATGGTGACCGGCATCGCCATCCAGTTGCGGGCAAAGTCGGCGTAGACATTGACCATCTGACGTGTCTCGGCCATCGCTTCCTCGGCCGTCGCGTGTACGGTGTGACCTTCCTGCCAAAGAAACTCGGCGGTTCTTAGGAACATCCGCGTGCGCATCTCCCAACGAACCACGTTGGCCCACTGATTGATCAGAATCGGTAAGTCACGGTAGCTCTGCACCCACTTGGAATATGTTTCACCGATGATCGTTTCGCTGGTTGGGCGGACGATCAATGGCTCTTCCAGTTTGCCCGCCGGACGCAACCCTCCGTCGGGGTCGGGTTCCAATCGGTGGTGCGTGACGACGGCGCACTCCTTCGCAAAACCCTCGACGTGCTCCGCCTCTTTCTCGAGGTAGCTCATCGGGATAAAGAGCGGAAAATAGGCGTTCTTGTGCCCAGTCGCCTTGAACATGTCGTCGAGCGCCCGCTGCATGTTTTCCCACAGTTCGTAACCCCATGGTTTGATGACCATGCAGCCACGCACCGCGGAATTCTCCGCCAGATCGGCGGCACGGATCACTTGTTGATACCACTCCGGATAGTCTTCGGCCCGGATGGGTGAGATTGCGTTCTTCGGTGCTTTGGCCATGGGGGTACTTGCGTGACGTTGCCTTCTGTCAGCCTCGGACGTGGTCACAGACTTTCGGCGGAGCCGAGGTGCAAGCCAATCCGATCATCCGCGGGAATATAGCAAGCAGACAGGTCGAACGTCACGACGGGTTCGGCCCCGAGTTCGCTATTGGTGTAGAGCCAACTGGACGATGTTCGTGACGATTTTTGCCGCGTCCTCCGTTCCATACCCGGGACACTGCACCGAGTTTTGACTTTCCAGCGCACAACTCAGGTCAAGCGGGGAAAAGACCACACTGACAACGCCGTCGGTCTGGGCATATTCCAAAATCGGCGGCTGCGATTGTTTTTGAATCACGCGCCCACTGGTTCCGCTTCGGATTCGTCGGACGGTGACAGAACGTAAGTCGTAGCCGTAGTATTCGGTCGTCAACATCGGATGGTCGGACGGTAGTGGACGGAGCCCTTCGCCTCCGAGCACTTTCCGCATCTCCGATCGAAACGACGCTGTGAAGGATTCGTCGCCACAGATCGCCGTGCCGAGGATGACTCCTCCACGTTCGACAAACGTGCGGAGGCGCGTCCGTTGTTCGCTGGTGAACTCGAACTCGCGACGGCCGTGGACCCACAGCACGGTGACTTGGGCCAGATCTTCGTCGGTAAACGGCGTCGGT
Organism: Planctomycetota bacterium; assembly: GCA_038520195.1. GTDB lineage: Bacteria > Planctomycetota > Planctomycetia > Pirellulales > Pirellulaceae > Stieleria. The sequence continues at coordinate 14,890 of JBCBLJ010000015.1, read as the reverse complement.
TCTTCGTCAGTCGCAATCGACAGTTCCGCCTGACTGCGAATGATCGTCGTGACGTTGGGAATCGCCCGTCGGGCATCCTCGCCGCCCGCACCGACGTCGAGGCGTGCGATCCGTGTCACGCCGCGGTCGGTCGTCGTGAACGTGTCGGCGCGCAAGACGACTTGCTTGTCGAGTTTGTCTTTTAACTCTCGCCCCGTCGCATAGGCGATGATGTTCTGACCGATCCGAATCGATTGATCGATCTCTTTGCGGACCGGATCGTCGGCATCGCCACGACGGAACAGGCGGTCCCCCAATTCCCACCGGCACGTCAACGTCTGTGGAACATAAAACACGGCGGTTCGGCAACACGCCTGCACGCCGTACACCCAGAATCCGTTGGGCATTGCATCGACGTCGACCCTCCTTTCGGCATTCCAAACGGGATGGGATGTCGGCAAACGTTCAAGCGGCGCTCCGGGATACCATTTGCCACACAATTGAGCCACGCTTCTCTGAAACGAATCCGCGTTTCCGCAGCCATTGGCACCGCTGGCTTCAAAGATGATCGTGCCTCCCTGATCGACATAGTCTTTCAAGAGTTCCGAACGACTTTCTGAAAAGGCCAGTTCGTCTTTTCCGCTGACGACGAGCACCGGCGTTTGCAAGAGATCAGTGACGCTCGCATTTTCGGTCTGCACGGTTTGCCAAGTCAGGTCGCGACCCCAAGACCGTTCAATGTGTCGGATCAGCTGGCGAAGCGAATCGGGGTGCGGCTGCCACTCGCTCGGTTCGACGCCTTCACGCTGCAGTTGTCCGACGACAACTTGGCGTTTGCCTTTTGAGAGAAACAGCAGGGCAAACGAAGTGGCGACGGTCTGCGTTTCCCACCCTTCGCCGACCCAGAAACCTTGCAGGTCATCTTGCAGCTTGAGCAGCTTTTCGGCTCCTTCGCGATACCAGTCATGCCCACCAAAAAAGCGTCGACCAGATAGTCGTCCCGTTCGCTCGACGGCATAGAGATAGTAGAAGTAGGTTCCGCCATGGCCGTCGGGATTGACTTCGACCGTAAATTCTCGGCCGAGCCAAGCCATGCCGCGAGCGATCGGGTCTTCGTCATCGACTTCCGCCCCACAACACTCGATCCTGCCGTTTTCAACTTTTGAACTGAGGTTACCGAGCCGCCCGTTAGCGATGATCAATGACGCGATGCCCGCGCAGGTCATGCTGCCGTAAGGTTCGGTATTTCCATAACCCCACCCGCCGCTCGGTGTTTGGATCTTTTTCCAATAGTCGATCGTCCTTTCCAACACGCGATCGTCGACATCGACGCCGCGATCAATCGCCGCACCCAGCGCCAGAAGCGCGAACTGAGCGTTGGATGGGTCGCCACTGCTGGAACGCTTCCCACCGTATCCCCACGGTCCATGATCCATCTGTGATTTGGTGAGCCAATCGACGTTGTTTCGAATCCGCGGGAAATCCCGCGCCGCGCCAACTTGGCAGTACACGAGTGTTTGCAGCGAGACCGAATAGGTTTCATTCGGCTGGGTCGCACGCAAGTACTTCAGGGCAGCGACAATCGTCGGATCCTTTTGTGAGACACCTGCGTTGAGCAAGGCGAGCGTGCACAACGACGACAACCCGCACGACTGTCCGCCATATTCGTCCCAACCCCCGTTGTCGTTCTGCGCCTTGCGGAGATACGACACGCCCCGTTCAATCGCGCGGCTCACGGCGGCGGCATCAACATCGGCAGACGCGTTCGGACAGACGGATGCCAAAACGATCGTGACTGCCAAACAGGGTGAAACCAACCGAATCATCTGTGATCCCCAATTCCAGGAACTCGATCCAAACGCGTACACTAAAGGTAGCTTGGTGTGAGCCGTGCCTCATGCCTCAACATACACTCGATTTGGAATCGATTGAAACGTGAGCCAACCTCCGCCCCCGCCTCCAGGAAATGCCTCCGCCGGACAAGCAGCCCAAACCACCGAAAAACGCGGCGAAGGACGCAATCTTGGGGATGTCCTGAAGGAATTTGCGGGGCACCAAGCCACGATCCGGTCCGAACTCGGCAAAGTCATTGTGGGACAAGCCGAGACCATTGAACAGTTGTTGGCCTCGATCTATACACGCGGGCACTGCCTCCTCGAAGGCGTACCGGGCTTGGCCAAGACACTCATTGTGAGCACGCTCGCCAACATTTTGGATGTGTCTTTCAAACGGATTCAGTTCACCCCGGACTTGATGCCCTCCGACATTACGGGAACACAAGTGTTGGAAGAAGACGAGTCCGGTAAACGGAGTTTTCGTTTCGTCGAAGGCCCGATCTTTGCAAACATCTTGCTCGCCGACGAAATCAACCGCACGCCGCCCAAAACACAAGCCGCGCTTCTCGAAGCGATGCAAGAACGCCAAGTCACCGTGGGTCGCGAGACCTACGAACTACCTAAGCCGTTCTTCGCCATCGCCACACAAAACCCGATCGAGCAGGAAGGGACGTATCCGCTGCCGGAAGCTCAACTTGACCGGTTCATGTTCAACATCCGCTTGGACTATCCCTCGGCGGCGGAAGAGGAACAGATTCTGACGACCACCACACGCGGCGAGACCGCATCGGTCAACAAAGTCCTGTCGGGTCGCGCGATTCTGAACGTCCAACAACTGGTCGCGAGCGTCGCCGTCAATCCATACATCATCAAGTACGTGGCCGCTCTCGTGCGTGCGACGCGTCCAAAAGACGAAACCGCGCCCGAGTATGTTCGATCGCTCGTCGACTTTGGTGCTGGCCCACGCGCCGGTCAAAACTTGATCGCCGGTGCCAAGGCAATGGCGGCGATGGATGGACGTTTCAGCATCGATGTGGCTGATGTCCAGAAAGTAGCGTTGCCCGTGCTTCGGCACCGAATCGGGACCAACTTTCAGGCCCAAGCGGAAGGAATGGATAGCGACGCGTTGGTCAAACGGCTCCTGGACGATATCAAGCCACCACAGCCAGAAAAACTCGCGAAGTGAGATGACAACTTCACTTTCGCCCGAATCGCTACGCCAGATCCAGCGGCTCGACCTGCGGGCTCGGATGGTCGTCAAAGGGTTCCTGCAGGGATTGCACGCCAGCCCCTTCCAAGGCTTTTCCGTTCAGTTCAGCGAGCATCGCAAATACGATCGTGGTGACGACCCAAAATTGATCGATTGGCTGGTCTACGCGAAGACCGACAAGTACTTCGTCAAACGATTCGAAGCGGAAACAAACCTCGTCGGCTATCTCGTGATGGATCTCTCTGAATCCATGGGATTCACCGAGAGCCAATCGATGAACAAGTTTGAATACGCCACCTGTCTCGCTGCGGCGTTGACCTATCTGATGATCATGCAGCAAGACCCCGTTGGATTGATTACGTTTGACCAGCGTGTCAACGCCTCGCTTCCGGCGCGTTCTCGACGTGGCCACTTGGGCGATGTCTTAGCGCAGCTATCGAGCCTCGAGCCGAGCGGACCAACCGATCTGCCGACCTCCTTGCACCAGGTCGCCGCGATGCTAAAGCAGCATTCGTTGGTGATGTTGTTCAGCGACCTTTGGCCACCCGAAGACGGCGAACAGGACTGGCGGGAGCAGATCGCCGAGACGATTTCAGCGCTCGCGAGGCTCAAGCATAGCGGGCATGACGTGATCGTCTTTCACGTGCTTGATGCCGCCGAAGTCGAATTCCCCTACGAAGGGCCCGTCCAGTTCACCGACTCCGAAAGTGATCAAAGTGTTTCCGTGGACGCCACCGGTTTCCGTGATGATTACTTGGCAGCGTTGGAAGAATTCCGCGAAGCCTATCGCGAAGGATGCAACCAACTGCATGTCGACTACGTTCCGCTTGACACGAGCATGCCCTTTGATGCCGCGCTGACGGAGTACTTGGTCCAGCGACAGGGTCGGTACTAGGGTGATCGTGGATTGGGCCGGAAGAATCAGATCAGCGGGTTAGCTTCGTTGACTGCGGTCCGTTTGCCAAACATCGCATCAGCTTCATCAAAGCAAAGAAGTGCCCCGCCCAACGAGCGGTACATTCCATGCTTCCCTACACCCACGGCTCGGCCTACGCGAGACGCGATTCTGGCGTTTCGACGATCACCTGAACCAGCGACGGCTCATGTTGCTTTGTGCGGTGATAGTCCGGCGCCCAGCGGTTGAGCTCAATAAACATCGCGATTACCGCGATGAGCAGAAAGAGCATGCTGAGCAGCAACATCACGGTGTAAACGCTTGGCGGCTGCTTGCGGGTTTCACTCGATGGAAGTGTCGACACGGTCGCCCTCCTGCATGATGCCTTCGCGGTAATCGGGCATGATCTCGCCGACCGACCGGTTCGGTTCGGTGCGAAGAATCTTCAGACGACCGATGTAACGTCGGCCGCGGGACACTTCCAGGCGATCTCCGTTTCGGATGCCGTCATCCGAACCGATTGAAACTTCCGCCAGTGATTTCTGGCGATCGACGACCAGCACCACACCGTTGCGATCCGGCGGAGCGCCGTCGAGTGGAGCATTGACGTCAATTCCGTGGTGATCGGCGACTTCGCGGAACCGCGTGATCTCCAGGGCCAGTGATTTGTTCCGTGCGTCGAATTCCTGCACGACCCCTCGAAGCGAGTTGAGCTTGTCCGTCAGCACGAGTGTTTGCCCGAACAACTCGTCGCGATCCTGTTGTTCTTGACGAACTTGAGATCGCAGCTTTTCATTCGCTTCGGTCAACGACTTCAGTTCCGTCGCACGAATCTCATCAAGTTGAGTGAGAGTTTGGTTTTTGGCGTTCAACGTGGTGTAGGCGTTGGTTCGCAAAGCCAGCTCGCTCTTGAGCTGGTCCAGTTGAGTTTGCAGTGCGGCCAACGCCGTTCGGCGAGCTACCTGCTCTCGGTTCAAATCCGCCTGAGTTCGCTCCGCCGAATCCTTGAGCTGCTCATTCTCGTTGGAGATCGACCGAATGGTCTCCTTGTATCCATTCCCACCGAGCACGAGGTCTCGCCAGTTGCGGTGTGAAGCATTCACTGTCAAAGCGAGCACCATAAAGGTGATGCTGAGCAGGAATATGACGACGGTGAACGACTTCCCAAGTAGCGTCATGGTTTGAGATTTCCTTCGACAGAAGCGGTCCGAACCGTGTGTTGAATCCGTGTCTGTTACAACAACGGGCCGAATGGGTGGGCAATGATGAGCTGGATGCCCACAACTGTATTTCCGGGGGATGAGGTTACGATGAGCCAAGCACCGCCCGACACCCACGTTCTCGGAAGTATAATTACCTCAAAAATCGGGTGTCAACGAAATCGGCGTGAAAAGCCTTAATCGCCCAGCTTGCCTGAGTCGAAGAGCCGTTTTCCAGCACGGACGTAGAAGTTAGGCCGGGTGTAGCGGTGATACGGGGGAAGTCCCTCGCGCGAACTCCGAGATCCCGGTGGGATTGGGAACCCGTCCGGACGAGGGCTATTGGTCAGACTCTTCGAAGCCAACACTCACGCCAAAAGTGCTGCAGCCCTCGGGAGCAGAACTTTCGTGTTCTCCCGTCGCAGTGCAACTCCTCCAGCACGATGCTCGGGACCGATGATTCGACCATGCGGCCGGTGTGCTCCGAAATGAATCGGTTCACCCTTTTTCGCACCGTCAAGGTCTGGCCGCAGTAGCGAAGCATCAGCGGATCAAACCAGAGTCCCCGGTTCTTTCCAGTTTTGTCGAGCGTCGCGATGATTTCGTCGCGATGACGCACGAGCACCGACTCGCCGACGATCAGTTTCAATTCGCTTACGGGAGTCTGGCGACATGGCCCAGACAGGCTCTTGCGAGAACGCGCAATTCGAGCGATCAACGAGGAGCAAACGCTGGATGCCATTTCGCTCAAGCGAAGGCCATTGAGATCGCGTTCATTGGCGATCCGTCCAAATGCGGAACGTCCCGAACGGGCTGCGACCCTCGACAACTCGGTGGCCTGGCAACGGTAAGTGTCGCCCGGCGACGCGTCGCGCGGATGGCCCCGAAATTCCGAATCTGGAATTTCCGATCGCGTCTCGACTCGCGAACCATTCGAACCAACATCGTGCGGTGCAATCGACTGCAGCCACTGCGACTTCCAAAAGAAACGGCAACCCATCTGACAGCCACCATGATCGCCGCCGTCGCACCTCGGCATCTCCAAAATCACGCAATTCTCGAGTGTGCCAAATCGGACCCGATCTTCCTGGAGACAAACGCTCGTCGCCCAACGCGCGACACGTCGTTTTTCGCCGCAGAACGCCATCATCTCCGGCATGAAGGGCATTCCTTCCAAACAACCGTTGGCATCAAGCGTCCGCCGAATGGCCGTCGCCGACCGGATCGAGACCCAATCACCGATGCGCGGGCGGAACGCGCGTGAAATTTCTCGGGATGGGATCATGGCTTCAAATGCGACGGCGATCACGAAGGTGCAGCCGAAGGCAATGAACAACCCTCGAACGCATCCGCCACCGTTCGCTTGCCAAGATCACTTCACGGCGAGCATCCTTTCGAGCGCGACGATGCTCCACTGATGTGTCTCCTCGTCGACCTCGATGGAGTTGACCGGAGTGCCGTCACGAAGATTCTCGAGCGACCAGCACAGATGGGCGAGATCGATCCGATACATCGTTGCGCACATGCAGATCACGGGACTCAGAAAGTGAATCTCCTGATCGGGATGCTCGGCCTTGAGGCGATTGACCAGATGCAGTTCTGTCCCGATCGCCCATTTCGTCCCAGCAGGTGCCTCCTGAACCGTGCGGATGATTTTGCCTGTACTGCCAGACACATCCGCCAGATCGTTGACTTCGCGGGGACACTCGGGGTGCACCAGAATCTTTATCCCCTCGTGCTGATCTCGAAATTGCTGAACGTGTTCGGGCCGAAACATTTGGTGGACACTGCAATGCCCCTTCCAAAGGATCACGCGGCTCTTTTCGATCGCTGATTCGTCATTCCCGCCAAGTTCTAGTTCATAGGGATCCCAAACCGGCATCTGGTCTTCAGTGATGCCCATCGTCAGAGCGGTGTTCCGACCGAGGTGTTGGTCGGGAAAGAAGAAGACTCGATCGCCACGCTCAAAGGCCCATTGCAAAACGGCAGCCGCATTGCTGCTGGTGCAGACGATGCCTCCATTGCGGCCACAAAACGCTTTCAAACTCGCGGCGCTGTTGATATAGGTGACCGGGATCACCCGCTCGGTGTCGATCACTTCTGACATGTCGTCCCAGGCCGCCTCGACTTGATTGATCGCGGCCATGTCCGCCATCGAACAACCGGCTGCCATGTCCGGTAGGACGACGCGAACTCTCTGACCGTCTCGCTCGGTCAGTTTCTCCGGTCGATTCGCCAAAATGTCGGCGGTCTCGGCCATGAAGTGAACGCCGCAGAAAACGATGCTGCGACACTTCTCACTCGATGCGGCCAGCTGCGAGAGCTGGTAACTGTCGCCACGAAGGTCGGAATGCTCGATGACATCGTCTTGTTGATAGTGGTGTCCCAAGATCAACAGCGAGTCGCCGAGTTCTTGTCGGACCGAGCTGATTCGCTCGATCAGGACGTCTTTTCCGAGCGACTTGTAGTCGGAAAAGTCATGCTTGGCGGCTACATTGTCGACCGCCGTTGGGGAAACGGACGGGAGTGAGATCGGTGTCACGGCACTCTCTTCTGCGCGAGTTCGGGAGATACCGAAGTATAGCGCCGCGACGGTCGATGGGTAGCGGCGGACCGCTAGGCGTCAAGGGTTTGCAGGAAGCGATTGTTGAACTGCCCGAGATCCTGGCCGTCAATGTCTCCATCGCCATCAAAGTCAAACTGCGAGTTGAAGCCCGAGTCGCCAATCGTCGCCAGGAACGAGACACCGAATTGTCCATAATTCTGGCCGTCGACATCGCGATCTCCGTCGGCATCGCCAAAAAACCGGAAGAAGTTGTCGGTGGCTTCGTCACCATGCACGAACTCGGTCGCCATCGCTTGTCCAAGATTGGAAACAATCGCCTCCGAAGCGATCCGGAGACGGTAGTTGCCATCAGCGAGAGAATTCGCGAACTCACCGACGCCCTCGCGTGTCTCAACCGAAGGTCCGTCGGCGAATTCGATCGTGACCAGTGTTTGCCCTCCGATGAATTGCGATTGCACCAACAGGCTCGTCACCGCCACATCGTCAGTCGTATTGGTCAGCGTGATTCCGTCTGCGATCAATGATGGATCAACGCGGCCATCAATGTTGATTTCAAGCAATGTCAGGTGGGAGCGAGATTCGAGTCCGCCGCCGACGGTGACCACGTCGATGCTCGGCTCAAAACTTCCCATCACGCCGAATTCGACACTCTCACGCAGTTCGCCTTCGATCAAGTTCAGGTTTTGCTGGCCGCTTGCCGGTGCCGTCGTCGTCGCTCCCGTGGGCGGCGTGATCGTCAGATTGACATCACCCGCCCCAATGTCAATGAACTCGTACGCCCCGGCTTCATCGAACACCGTTCCGGGGTCATCAAAAGTGGTCACGACGGTTTGGTCCGCCACGCCATCACCATCCAGGTCGAGCATGACGTCAACGCCGCCGACGCCGGGCTCGATGGCGATCGGGTAGTCGAGGCGGATCTCGAAGAAATTACCTGGGAAAAAGTTGTCCACCGCCGACGAAAAGCTGACTTCGGCATCAACGCTTTGATCGGAAACCAATTGCTGAAGCGTTGCCAAAGGGATGTTCGCCGAACCGACCGCACCCGCGTTGTCACCGGTTCCATCCGAATCGTCGAGTAACGTAAAGGACGCGATGCCTTCAAGATCGATGGTCGCGGTCTCGGCGGTGCCTCCGACATCACCGAGCGCGAAGAGCGTGATCCGGCCGTCGCCGACCGGCGGCTTCGTGCCATCCAGACTCACATTCGTGGTCCGCTGCGTCCAAGTTCGATTTTCGACGATTTCGGAGTCGTAGGTTCGCGTCGAAGACTTCCCGTCGTAGTCCAGCGTGAGTCGCATCCAATTCGCCGAACCGGTCGCGAATCCACCCGGGTTTGTAAAGTCAACTTCGATCGTCAGGTTTCCATCGGCGATCGCATCGAGCCAGACCTGATCGTCAAGCACCAGCGTTTCGTCGCCATTGGCGAAGAAGCCGTTAACGTCCAGCGGCTCTTTATCGAAGACACTGCCGACGACGGTCCCGTCAATCGTGATCGTCGCAAATTCAGAGACTTCGTCGAGATCGCCGACGGCCTGGACGCGAAGGGTCGCCGACGAATTGGTTGGCGCGATGTCCGTGAAGACAAACGTGCTGGTCACGTTCGGTCGGATCGAGGTGCCGCCCGCGCCTGCTGACAAACGAACCGGCCCATCGAATCCGCTTGATCGTTGGCCATCGCCGTTGGCGTCCAGGAACACCGAACCTCGGATGGTGGTTGGCGGAGGTAGGATTTCCAGCATCCTAAAATCGAGACCGGACCCCAAGTTGGCGTTGTTCGATTCGTTGGACTCGTTCACCGTTTCACCGGAATCGATCAACATCCCGATGGTGTAAGGCCCGACGGCTTGCCAGAACGAATCCGCGTTCACCGGCAGTGTCAGCGTGATGGTTGATTCGTCGCTCGTGGCGCCCGCGAGGATGCCGTCCACGTCCGCAGCGCCGAGCAAGACGTCATTCGCCGGATCAATGATCCCATCGGCGCTCAAGTAAAACTGGACCTCGTTGCCATAGGTCGGGCCGACGCCAAGGTTTGACACGCGATAGCGCACGTCGATCTCCTCACCGCGGACTCCGTTGGCTTGGTCGATCGCGAAGAAGTCTCCAAGAAGGTCTGCCGGCGGATTGGCGATGATGACAAGCGCCTTATCAAGGTCGGTTCCGACATTGAGGTTGTTGCCTTCGTCGGACTCACCAAGATCATTGTCTTGGTCGATCACCGCGCCGATGGTGTATTGCGAGGTCGAAAGCCAAAACGGATCGTTCGGCGCCGGCAGCGTAAAGTCCAGCGTCGTTGACTCGGTCGTTCCCGCTTGAATCGCGCTGATCGTTGTCCGGCCGAGTGAAATGTCGCCGGTGGTCGACACGTTGTTGTTCGTACTCAGGTAGAAATCGACGGTAACGTCGCTCGCATCAGACTGGCCAACGTTCTGGACCGAAATCGTCGCCGAACCGGTTTGACCGCGTTCCAAATCACTCGAAGTCGTGAACGACGAGCCAACCAGATCCGATCCACTGCCGGCCATCGCGAGGACGGCTTCGCCGAACGCGAAGACGTCGAGGCTCCCGTAAGAAGCGCCCGTCGACGGGATGCCGAATAGATCAAACGCCGAGGAGCGGACGAGAGTCTCGAACTCTTGGAACGTCAAACGACGCCCGAGTTCCTGTACAGCCAGTTGCTGCATCAACGTCGCGACACCGGAGACGTGCGGCGATGCCATGCTCGTTCCACTGATGCTGCGAGTTCCTCCGTTGAGCCATCCCGCGAGAATCGGATTGCCCGGCGCGAACACCGTTGTCAGTTCCGGGTGACGTTGCGAGAAACCACTTGGGCTCGCCGAAGTCGTCCTGCGGCTTCCCACCGAAAGCGAGTTGGGGTCGGACGATGGGTAACCGACGCCTGGGGCACCGCCGAAAGCACCAAAACTGTTGCCCGAAGAAGAAACGACGATCACGTCCAAAGCTGCGAGTGCGGCCAGTTCGTCGCCGATGCCAAATCGGGAGATCGCTTCAGTGTCGTTGCTGCCATCACCGAGCGACATGTTGACACTCGCGATGTTGAACGTGCTGACGTTCGCGATCACCCATTGCAATGCTTGTTCGATCCCGCCGAAGCTACCGCGGCCTTCCTCGTTGTTGGTCTGCAGCGCGATTACTCCCGCACCGGGTGCCACTCCCGTCAGCGTTTCATCGCTCGAAGCGACCGTTGAAGAAACGTGGGTGCCGTGACCGTTGAGGTCGTCCGCGGTCGCCAGCCCAAGGAAGCTTTGTTGGTGGACGATTCGATCGGCGATCCCATCGTTGTCGGAGTCAGGGCCGAAGTGCGGATGATCGAGATCGATGCCGGTGTCGATGATGACGGTCCCGAATCCGGTCCCGTCGATTCCCGCGAAACGAGCGTCGTCGCGGAATTGATCCAAGTTGATGGCGATCGCGGATTGTGTCAGTTCCTCCGGCGAGTCGCCATCGTTGTCGCTTTGCGTCGCCAATTCATTGAACGTGACGTTACCGGGCACCGGCCCGGTCTCAGCAACCTCCGTCGAGCCGGTCGTCGTCAACGCTTTGATCGCTCGCTCTGCACGTGCCGGATCGTTCGGTTGATAAGCCGAATCCAACACGGTCGATGGCTTCTCTTTCAGCCCGTCGGAATCTCCCAGCACTCTTGCGGCGAGCAACCGACGCGATTCGAGTGACTCCACTCGCAGCCATCGTTTCCGGGCGGAGCCCTGTTTCGTTTTTCGAGATCGTGTCACCAACATTTCCTCCGCGTCGTGGATGCCTGTGGGGTCACATCATCCGCCAAACGATCGGGAATGCTAGCGCAAAACTGCCGCCGTAACCTAATAGGTGATGACCGATTCGATGCGGTGTGGCAGCAGCTTTTCCTCACCCTTCAGAGCCGAAAGGTGAATCAGGAACGAGCAACCGGCGATCGTCGCGCCGCAGTCTTCGAGCAATTGGATGCAAGCTTGCATGGTGCCTCCGGTGGCCAGCAAGTCGTCGACGACAAGGACTCGCTGCCCCGGCTCGATGGCGTCGACATGAACCTGCAATTCGTCGCTGCCGTACTCCAGATCATATTTGTGCGTTCGAGCCTCGTAGGGAAGTTTCCCTGGCTTCCGAATTGGCACAAAGCCGACACCCAATCGCATCGCCAGCGGAGCGGCGAAGATGAAGCCGCGAGCCTCGGCCGCGGCGATCACGTCAATGGTCTCGTTCTCAAACGGTTCCGCCAGCGCTTCGGTCGCCTTGGTCAACGCGGTCGAATCCAGCAACAATGGTGTGATGTCCCGAAACAAGATTCCAGGCTTGGGAAAATCCGGAACATCACGGACCAGGGCTCGAAGTTCAGCCGTCATTCAATTCGCCGCCGGCAAGAGAGGACTCGTCGTTGCCGAATCCAATCGGTTCGGCGATTGCGGAAAGGGTAGCCCCGTTCCGGGGCGATTGGCAACCGGGGCGAGGCGTCGACGCATCAACGCCAAATGCGAAGTCGCCGCACTTTCGGGGACCGCACTTTCGGGGACAGAGCACATTGCTGGAGCCGAGCGCACTTTCGGGGACGGAGCACATTGCTGGAACCGAAGGCCTGCGGGGTCAGGGTAAATCGCCCCGAGAAGACGGCCGGAGGGCAACGAAAATTGCACCATGAAGAACACGAAGAGGGCCATCACTCGGGGACCATCAACCGGGACAGAGCACTTCCGGAGCCATCAACCGGGGACAGAGCACTTCCGCGGACAGGAAGTCGCAGCACTCTCGGGGACAGAGCACACTGCTGGAGTCGAGAGGCCCGCGAGGTCAGGGCACATCGCTCCGAGCAGACAGCCGGAGGACAACGGTAATTGCACCACGAAGAACACGAAGTTCACGAAGAGAGACCATCACCCAGCCGAAAGGGACCGAGGCTCATCGACGCGGGGACCACGATGAGCGCAGGGAATGATCAGCGGAGGAAAACACCCTCGGGAACAGAGCTCCGTTTCTGTACTGTCTTTCGCTCACCGCATCTTGCCAGGTCTTCCTTTTCTTCCTTCGTGGCCTTCGTGCCTTCTGTGGTGTAACGCCTGCTAACCACCGATGCGCAGAGAGCGAGTCTCGGTTGCGTTTCCGCAATGGTCTCGGCTCACCCTGATTTCTGCTCTGTCCCCGCCCGCTATTTCTGCTCTGTCCCCGTCCGCTGCCGATCCCCTGCCCCGTCCGCTGCCGATCCCCGCATCTTGCCACGCTTGCCTTTCCTTCCTTCGTGGCCTTCGTGCCCTCTTTGGCGTAATGCCTGCTAACCACCAATGCCGAGAGAGCGAGTCTCGGTTGCGTTTCCGCCAGGGTCTCGGCTCACCCTGACTTCTGCTCGGTCCCCGCCCGCAATTTCTGCTCTGTCCCCGTCCGCTGCCGTCCCCCTGTCCCCGTCCGCTGCCGTCCCCGTCCGCTGCCGATCCGGCGATTCGCGCCTTCGTCACTCCCAAACCCGAAGACGCTTCGCACCGTCGACTCTTGATCCGGACCCGGCTTCTCACCTACTTTTGCACCTGCGCGATCAACCGAGAACGGCCTACGCCCTGAAAGTGGACGGATGAACACATTCAACGGCGTGCATTTGCAACCCGAACCGGTTGGCGTTCAGATACGATTGGTCTGTGGCTGCGGCACCGTTGTTGGATGTTTAAATCGAGGGAGAGAACTTGGCTGCCGGTGACTTCGAAGAGCTGATTCGACTACCCGAAGATTTCGATGGTCACGTGCGGCTGTTTCCGCTTCCCGCGCTGGTGCTGTTCCCGCACGCCATGCAGATGCTGCATATCTTTGAACCCCGCTACTGCGAGATGCTGACCGAAGCGCTCGAAACCGATCATTTGATCGCGATGGCGACACTTACCGGCGGGCCCTCGATCGGGGCCGCGCCCCCCATCGCCAGCACCATCTGTGTGGGGCGTGTGGTCTCTCACGTCAAACTCGAGAGCGATCGACACAACATTCTGCTCGTCGGCATCAAGCGGGCGAAGATTCTGACGGAGGTCGACGCGGGGCGTTGCTTCCGAATCGCACGAGTCGACGTGCTCGATGATCTCTACCCGCCCAGTGGTTCCCCACAACGATCACAACTCCGAGCTGATCTACTCAACGCATTTGGCGAGGCGATCCCGGCCACGCAAAAGGTCCAGGAGCAGATTGCGGACTTGATGTCCGGCTCCATGGGATTAGGACCGATCACTGACATTATCTCACATACGCTGCCGATCGAGGTCGAACGCAAACTCCAATTGCTGGCGGAACCCGATGTGGATGGTCGAGCACAGCAATTGATCGAGTTACTCTCCAGTGGTCAGGTACAACTCGAACTCCCGGACTCGGAGAATTCGGACTCGGAAGAGTTTCCGCCGCGTCCGGCGAACCTACCGTTTCCACCGCCCTTCAGCGCGAACTGAATCCGTCTACTCAGTGAACATGGACCGTCACTTCCGTTTTTGACTCGCGTAACGTGAGGTTGTACGGAAGCGGCTTGAACATCAGAACGGATGTGTCGGTGTCCATCACTCGGGCAAAGTCGTACATCTTTTGAAGCTCGCCCGAAACTTTCGTGGCGTAAACCGAATCATTGACGGGTACAAAGGCGATCAGTCCAAGCGCGTCGTCGTGCCAGCTCCATTTGCCTGCCACGCTGGCTTTGGCGCTGGAGTATCCCTTGAGTCGCTGGGCGGCCTTCAACAGTTGCCCGCCCTTGAGCCCAAATTGAAACGAGAAGCCTCTCCCAACGGATGAAGCCTCGATCATCGCGACGCGGGACTCCTCCACGTGAAGCAGTCCCTCGTCCTCAAGCGAGCGCAGGAATGGGCGTTCGTCCTGAGCCTCCTTTGAAACAAAATCGCGTTCGCCCACTGCGCGAAGAATCGCTTGCTCTTGGGCTTTGCGATACAGCAGTAGATAACACTGCCGTTCGACGTGCTCATGAGGACCGCCCCCATGATGCAACGTGAATTTGACTGTCACATCGGTTCGATCGGGGACAACCTCAATCGGAGAGAGATAGCAGTGCCACACCGGCGGATCACGCTGCGCCGAAGCCTCGTGTGCGAACAGAGCGACAAGGGCGATCCAAACAAATCCGAAACGCGTTTTTTCGAAACCGAACATCAGTCTACTCCTCGTCGGCTGCTTCGTTCGGCAGCGGGTTCCTGATGAGGCACTTCGGCGAAGCACTCGACGAGG
>JBCBLJ010001115.1:0-2027 GCA_038520195.1 Planctomycetota bacterium | reverse complement strand
TGTACCGCATTGGTTTTCGCGACGACGATGACGCCGCTTGTGTCGCGGTCAAGCCGGTGCACATGGCGCTCGCGCAGCAATGGCATGATCGCGAGGTCGAAAAGGAGTACTTCGCGATCACCGTGGGGCGTGTTGATCGCGACCGCGACCAAATCGAAGCACCGATCGGCCGCCATCCGTATCAACGTGACAAGATGGCGATCCGCGAGAACCACACGACCACAAAACCGGCGAGCACCTTTTACGAAGTGATCGAGCGTATCGGTCGATTTACACTCGTTTGTGCGAAACCGAAAACAGGTCGGACGCATCAGATCCGAGTGCATTTGGCTCATCTCGGATACCCCATTCTTTGCGATCGGCTTTACGCCGGGCACGCGATCGCAACCGAAGCCTGGCTCGCCGGTAAAGGAGCCGTGGACGGCAGCCCAAGCGTCCTCGTTCGCCAGGCACTTCACGCACGCCGACTGTCATTTCGCCATCCACAGTCGGGCGACTGGGTCACATTCGAGGCGCCATTGGCGGATGACCTGAAGGAGACGGTCGAGTATCTCAAGAGGCTTTAGCTGGCTCGGTTAAGCGATGCTCGGAAGTATCTCAGCGTTCGCGATCACCTGATGGACGACGCTCGATCGGGCAAGCTCGCCGATCGACGGAGCTTTCAGGACTTTGCAGACACGAGAACCAAGATCTGAAGTGCTCACCTCGAAGTGTTCGTCTTCCATCCGCACTTCGCCTTAGCAAAACGTGCTGAGAGCACTTGCACCTGTTGAAGCGCCGCGGCGGATCATACCGGCGTGGCGGTTGGATGCGTTGCCATGTACTCGAGGTCCGCGCAGGGAATGGGCTTGCCCGGCTTGGGCTCGACTGACTTGCGGCAGCCGAAGAAGCCTCGTTTCGCGATCACGTCCGCCACCTCCGGCGGAACATGTTCGGACCAGCCTGGATCGCCACTTTCAATCAGCCGCAAGACCTCGCGTGAGAACGTCCCCAAATGTCTTGCGTCGTGGTTGTCCAATTGCTGCACAAACCGATTCGCGACAAGGTGCCTATAGAGATTGGTCAGTTCCGGGGAGACGTCGAGATTGTCAACGGTCGTCAGTTCACCAGTGTCACGATGGAGAAGTGGATAGATGTAGAGCCGGAGATCGTTTTTGAAGAGTCTGCCAAAGGCTTCCAAGATCCCGCCTTCCAGTTCGGTGTAGTATTTTGGGTCGAACAGCTCGGTGAGGCTCGCCGCACCCATCGTGATGCCGATCCGCTCTTTGGTGTATCGCGAGAGATACGAGGCGAGTCGGTAGTATTCGAAGTAGTCGGAGATCAGGACTTTCATGCCACAGGCCGCGAGCGTGTCGACACGAGCGAGAAAGTCTTGGAGATCGATGTCGCCGTTCGCCTTCAGGTTTCGCATCGTGATTTCGGCGAGTTGAACGACGCGGTCCGGGTCGACGCCTTCTTCGGAAGTGAACTTTTCACGTGCGGAACGAAGGATGTCGACGTTGACATTGGTGATCGGACGGAAACTTCCTCGTTCCACCAGAATCGGACGTTTGCGGAGGACTTCGGATGGTTGCAAGACTTCGCCACTTGCCGAGAACATGGCCGCTCGGCTCAACCCGAGTTGCACCAGACGCAAGCTCATGACTCGGTTGTCGACATGCCGAAAGGCGATCCCAGAGAACTCGATCATGTCGATTTCGATTCTTCGGGTGGACAGATTGTCGAGCAACGACTCCACCAGCTGTTCCGGTTCATGATGCAGGAAGTGCGCACCATAGACGAGATTGACGCCGACGATCCCAAGGGCCTCCTGTTGGAGGGCGTTTTCCTGGTCGAGCATTCGGACGTGAAGAATGATCTGGCTTTCTTCGTCTCGCGGGTGAGCTTGAAAGCGAATTCCCATCCACCCGTGGCACTCGTTCGTTCCGCGAAAATTGCGCGCCGAGACGGTGTCGGCGAACGCAAAAAATGCAGTCGTGGTATCGCCTCGAGATTCCTTCAGCAGTTTATGGTTCTGCTCCTGTTCA
>JBCBLJ010000330.1:0-8517 GCA_038520195.1 Planctomycetota bacterium | reverse complement strand
AGCGGTGTGGACTTTCCGCAACCGAATGCCCCCCGAAAGTGATCCTCGCACGGAAATCGCTCGCATGTCACCGCGCTCGACCGCCTCACTCCTCATCCTGGCGAGGATCACTTTCGGGGGGCATTCGGTTGCGGAAAGTCCACACCGCTCCCGTGGAAGTGGACGCTGCGGAAGCGTTTTGGTCAACGAATTGCTAAGCCGATCCGGAGAGTTGGAAAGCGATTCGGAGGGTGGTGTGACGATCGCAACGGTTTTGGCGGATCGGAGACCGTTCGCGAGACAGTTGAGAAACCCCGATTTGCTTGGATTCTCCGTTTTAGGTGGGGCGAAAGCCGACTTTGGGGGCTTCTGTCGTCGTGGTGCTAACGGTACCCTTCTGAGCTTTGAAGGCGCTGCCCCGCCGACGTTCCGGCTACCGAGCCGTGGGAAAGTCGAGGCGGCGGCGATTTTTTCATCCTTTCGCATGAGTCTTGGCACGTCGCTTGCTAACAAGGCGTGCGACCACGGGAGACTGTCATTTAGTCCGCCGGTCGTTCTCTCCTCGGGGAGGTAGCGGCAAATCGGTGTGACGAGGCAGCCAAACGAACCACACAACTGACTGATGGCCGACTGATCGCGATCAGGCGCGGCTCGGTTCCGACCGCAGCCGAAGACGGTCGACGCATCACGCTCAAATTGAATCTCGACAAATTCACAGGAGAAACCCTGTCGTGGCAAAGCAAATCGTTTTCGACGACGACGCACGCGGCCCCTTGTTGGCCGGTGTCAGCAAACTGGCTCGAGCGGTCAAAAGTACGCTGGGCCCACGCGGCCGAAACGCCGTTCTCGACAAAGGCTGGGGCTCGCCGAAGGTCACCAAAGATGGTGTGACCGTTGCGGAGGACATCGAGTTGGATGATCCCTTCGAGAATCTCGGCGCGCAGCTGGTCAAAGAAGCCGCCAGCAAG
This sequence comes from Planctomycetota bacterium, assembly GCA_038520195.1. Taxonomy (GTDB): domain Bacteria; phylum Planctomycetota; class Planctomycetia; order Pirellulales; family Pirellulaceae; genus Stieleria. The sequence goes on along the minus strand of JBCBLJ010000330.1, from coordinate 7,570 downwards.
ACCAATGACGTTGCCGGCGACGGCACGACCACCGCGACCGTGCTTGCCGAAGCGATCTATCGCGAAGGCCTGAAGATGGTTGCCACCGGCGCTGACCCGATGGCATTGACCCGAGGAATCACCAAGGCCGTTGACGCGGCATCGGCCCAGATTACGAAGTTGGCCAAGCCCGTCAGCGAGAGCAGCAAGGGTGAGATCAAGCAGGTCGCCACGATCGCCGGGAATAACGATCCCAAAGTCGGTGAAGTGCTTGCCAATGCGTTCACGAAGGTCGGCAAGAATGGCGTGATCACCGTCGAGGAAGGTCGGTCAAATGAGACCTATGTCGATGTCGTCGAAGGCATGCAATTCGATCGCGGGTTTCTCTCCCCGCACTTCGTGACTGATCAAGACTCGGTCACTGTTGAGCTTGAGAATTGCTATGTGTTGCTGTTTGAAGAGAAGATCAGCAACAACAAGAAGATGATTCCGCTGTTGGAGGCGATTAGCAAGGAAAAGAAGCCGCTTTTGATCATCGCGGAAGATGTCGAGGGCGAGGCGCTCGCGACGCTTGTTGTGAATAAAATGCGGGGCATTCTTTCGGCCGCGGCCGTCAAGGCGCCCGGCTACGGCGACCGTCGCAAGGCGATCCTCGGCGACATCGCAACGCTCACCGGTGGCAAGGCTGTCTTCAAAGACCTGGGCATCGACCTTGAGAGCGTCAAGTTGTCTGACCTCGGACGGGCGAAGAAGATTCGAATCACCAGCGACACCACGACGATGGTGGGCGGTGCCGGAAAGAAAGCCGATATCGAGGGGCGCGTCGAGCAGATTCGTCGCGAAATCGAACTCACCGACAGCGACTACGATCAAGAAAAGCTGCAGGAGCGCTTGGCGAAACTCGCTGGTGGTGTGGCTCAGATTAACGTCGGTGCCGCGACGGAAACGGAAATGAAGGAGCGAAAGGCACTGATCGACGACGCTCGCGCGGCAACGCAGGCGGCGCTTGAGGAAGGGATCGTTCCCGGTGGCGGCACCACCCTTCTTCGTTGCCGGACTGCGGTAGAAAAGGTCGAGAAGGCGGCCGAGGGCGATGAGCAATTGGGTGTTCGCATCGTTGCGAAGGTGCTTGACCAACCGCTTCGTGCGATCGCTTCCAACGCTGGACTCGATGGCGCCGTCGTCGTCAACCGAGTTCACCAGCTCAAGGGCAAGACCGAGGGCTACGACGCCAACGCCGAAAAGTACTGCGATCTTCTCGATGCCGGTATCGTCGATCCCGCCAAGGTTGTGCGAACGGCATTGACCAATGCGGCCAGCGTGGCGTCGCTGCTGTTGACCACCGAATCACTCGTCACCGAGATTCCCGTTGAAGAGGAAGAAGGCGGCGGAGATCACCACCACGACCACGGCATGGGCGGCGGTATGGGTGGCATGGGCGGCGGCATGCCCGGCATGGGAGGCATGGGTGGAATGGGCGGTATGCCCGGCATGATGTAAGCCCAAGCCGACTCAACGAATCAAACCAATCACACTTTCAATTTCTAAATCTGATCATGGCAAAACCCAAATTGCGTCCCTTGGACGATCGCGTCGTCGTTCAACCCGTTGAAGCTGAAACCACTACCGCCGGAGGCATCGTGCTTCCCGATTCGGCAAAGGAAAAGCCGCAGCGGGGCACCATCGTCGCCGTCGGGCCTGGCAAGCTTCTCGAGAGTGGTAACCGTGGCGAATTAAGCGTGGCTATCGGCGACACCGTTATCTACGGCAAGTACGGCGGTAGCGACATCGAAGTCGACGGACAAGAAATGAAGATCCTCCGCGAGAGTGACATTCTGGCAAAGGTCCTCTAAGCAGGTCCTGTTTCGAGCACCGATCATTCACAAAGGAACCTACTCGTGGCAAAACAATTGCTCTTCGACGACCACGCCCGGTCGCGCATGTTGGCAGGCATTGACAAGTTGGCGGACGCGGTCGCGGTGACCATGGGCCCGACCGGTCGCAATGTCATTATCGACAAATCGTTTGGCGGTCCGACCGTGACCAAGGACGGCGTGACCGTCGCCAAAGAGATCGAGTTGGAAGACCGCTTTGAAAACATGGGCGCTAAGCTCGTGATCGAAGTCGCTCAGAAGACAAGTGATCTGGCCGGTGACGGAACGACGACGGCGACGGTCCTCGCTCGTTCGATCTTCCGCGAAGGTCTGCGGAACATCGTCGCCGGTAGTAATCCCGCCGCGATTCGTCGCGGAATCGACAAGGCGGTTGCGGCTGCGACCGCGAAGCTGATCGAACTGGGACGTCCGGTCAAACACAAGGAAGAGATCGCCAACGTGGGTGCGATCAGCGCCAACAACGACAACGAGATCGGTGGCTTGCTCGCCGATGCTCTGGAGCGTGTCGGCAAGGACGGCGTCATCACGGTCGAGGAAGGCAAGACTCGTGAGACCGAGGTCAACTACGTCGACGGTATGCAGTTCGACAAAGGCTATATTTCGCCTTACTTCATCACCGACCCCGGTTCGATGGAGGCAAGTCTCGAGAACGCACTGGTGCTGCTGTACGAAAAGAAGATCAGCAACATTCGCGATCTCGTGCCATTGCTCGAGAAGTCGGCTCAGACCGGCCAGCCGTTGTTAATCATCGCCGAAGATGTCGACGCCGAAGCGTTGACTCTGTTGGTCGTTAACAAGTTGCGTGGAACGTTGAACGTCTGTGCCGTGAAGGCCCCGGGCTTTGGCGATCGCCGTAAAGCAATGCTCGGCGACATCGCGACGCTGACCGGTGGCACGCTGATCAGCGAAGACCTCGGCATCCAGTTGGAAAATGTGACGCTGGAGCACCTTGGTCGTGCGAAGACCGTGAGCGTTGACAAGAGCAACACGACGATCGTCGAAGGTGGCGGCAAGCGAAGCGACATTGACCAACGGGTCGCACAGATTCGTGCCCAAATCGATCAGACCGACAGCGACTACGACAAGGAAAAGTACCAGGAGCGTCTGGCGAAGCTCGCCGGTGGCGTGGCTGTCATCAGCGTTGGTGCAGAAACCGAAGCCGAAATGAAGCAGACCAAGGCTCGATTGGAAGACGCGTTGCACGCGACGCGAGCCGCGGTCGAGGAAGGCATTCTGCCCGGAGGTGGAGTCGCTTTGGTTCGTTGTGCCGAAGCCGTTGAAGCGATCAAGTCGTCGCCGCTCAAGGGTGAAGACGGCAAGACCGCCGTCGCGGCCGCGAAGGGTGACGAAAAGATCGGTGTCGACATTGTGCTCGGTGCGCTCAGCGCTCCGATGCGTCAGATCGCGGACAACGGTGGGATCGACGGTAGCGTCGTTGTTGACGAAGTTAGCCAGAAATCGGCCAACATCGGCTACAACGCACACAGCGGCCAGTACGGTGACATGCTCAAAGCGGGTGTGATCGATCCGGTCAAGGTCGTGCGAACGGCACTGACCAATGCGGGAAGCATTTCTGGCTTGCTGCTCACCACCGAAGCTTTGGTCACGAATTTTGAGAAAGAGGACAAGGACAAGGTGCCCGTCGAAGGCGTGGTTGCCTAGCGAATTGTCGCTATGTAAGTCAGCGTCGGAAGGTTTTGCGCCTGACGATCGGCTTTGAAACACGTGCGGGTCGCTGCCAGTTTGTCGGCACGCGACCCGACTGTTTTTCTGGATCCTTTGTCAAAACGATTCACCGGACCGCGCCGTCCTGATTAGCAACACCGAAGAGTGATGAGCGAAAAGCGAGACTACTACGAGGTGCTGGGTGTCGAACGGGGTGCTTCCAAGGGAGAGGTCGACCGCGCGTATCGAAAACTCGCGATCAAGTACCACCCTGACAGCAGTAAAGCGGAAGATGCCGTTGAGCGATTCAAGGAGGCTTCCGAAGCCTACGAAGTTCTCAGTGATCCTGAGAAGCGCGCTCGGTACGACCAATATGGGCACGCCGGTGTCGATGGCGCTGCCTCGCAATTCAACGACGTCGAGGACATCTTCGAAGCCTTCGGAGAGATGTTCGGCGGTGGAATGTTTGGCGACCTTTTCGGAGGCCGGGGCGGCGGCGGAAGACGCCGCGGACCGAAGCGAGGGGCGGACATTCGCTGCAACGTTTCGCTGACCCTTGAGGAAGCGGCCAAAGGCGTCAGTAAAGAGATCTCGTTCCGTCGAAAGGTGAGTTGCGAAACCTGTGACGGCAGCGGCGCCGCGCCCGGGAGTCAGCCTCAGTTGTGCGGTACTTGCGCGGGACGCGGTCAGGTCGTTCAGTCCGCGGGCATTCTTCGTGTCCAAACGGCGTGCCCACACTGTGCCGGCACCGGGCAGCTCATCAGCAAACCCTGCACGGATTGTCGTGGCAGTGGTGTTCAGAACGACAAGGCGGAATTGACCGTCGAAATACCAGCGGGCGTCGACGACGGGATGCGGGTCCGCGTTCAGGGCGAAGGCGAAGCGAGCAGCGACGGAGGACCGCCCGGCGATTGTTATTGCTTCATCACGGTCAAGGAACACGAGTTGTTCCGACGCGACGGGACCAATTTGATCCTTCAGTTGCCGATTTCATACACGCAAGCGGCGCTCGGTGCCGACATCGAAGTTCCAACGTTGGATGGGCCCGAAACATTGCGGGTCGAGCCAGGAACGCAAAACGGCGAAGTGTTTACGGTGCGTGGGAAGGGAGTTGTCGACCCACGCGGCGGTCGACACGGCGATCTGCTCGTGCAGGTCTTCATCGAGGTGCCGAAGAAGCTTCCCGCCGAACAAGAAGAGTTGCTGCGAAAGCTTGCGGAGTTGGAGCACGAAGCTGTTCTTCCGCATCGCAAATCATTCCTCGAGAAAGTCGCTGACTTATTCTGAGGGTTCCTTCTACCCACAAGCTCCGAATGAACGAAGAATCGAATACCGAAGTCGAGCCGACCGAAGAGGGTGACCTCGGTGGTGGTCAGGAAGCAAACGCCGAAGAGCAAACCGCGGACGAAGCCTTGCTCGATGAATCGGTCGTCGAAGTTCCCGAGACGCGTGACGAGGAGATGGAGCGTCTGCGTGCCTCGGCGATTGAGGCCGATAAACGAGTGTTGCAGGCACAGGCGGAAGCCGAAAACTTCCGCAAACGAATGCGCCGTGACTTCGAAGACCAGTTGAAGTACGCGTCAACCAATTTGGTGACGGACCTGCTGCAGGTCCGGGACAACCTAGTCCGCGCGATCCAGGCAGCCGCCGAATCGGGCGAGGAGAACGCGGGCCTGCGCGAGGGCGTCGCGATGGTCGCCAAGCAGCTCGATGACGTTTTTGGAAAGTATGGAGTTGTCGAGATCCCTGCCGAGGGGGAAGAATTTGATCCCAACGTCCATGAGGCGATTTCGCAGATGCCGAGCGACCAACACGACAGCGGCAAGATCGCCCATGTCGCGACGCCCGGTTTTAAGCTGCATGAGCGTGTGGTTCGACCGTCGCAGGTGGTCGTGAGCACGGGGCCACAATCCTGAGCCTTGAGTGAATGCGCCACCGTCGGGCCGCGAGAGCTTGATCTTGCCCGGCGGGATTCGTTCCGTCGATCGACGTCAGACTTCCAGACAGATCCAACACAGAGGAGCGTCATGCCAACCTACGACTATGAATGCGATGCATGCGGTTACACGATGGAACTGTTTCAGGGCATCAATGATCCCGTCAAGAAGAAGTGTCCCGAATGTGGGAAGCTGAAGCTGAAGCGACTGTTCGGAACGGGCGCGGCAATCATGTTCAAGGGGAGCGGCTTTTACCAGACGGACTATCGAAGCGATGGTTACAAGAAAGCCGCTGAGGCTGATAAGAAATCTAAGAGCGACGCGAAGGGTGGCGACTCCAAAGGCGGGGAGTCGAAATCAGATTCAAAAGCCAGTTCGAGTTCGAAGTCGACTGACTCCAAGCCGAAGAAGTCGTCGGGAAAAAAAGACTGACCGCTTCCGATGCCGCACCAATCTTCTCAGTCTCGTCTGACGGCGGAGCGTTCCGCGATTCTGGTGATCGACCTTCAGGAGCGGCTCGTCCGGTCGGTTCCTTCGGGAGACCACGTGGTTGAGATGACGGCCGTACTTCTGGAGGCGGCCGAGCTACTCGATGTCCCGGCCACCGGAACGTTGCAGTATCCCAAGGGGCTGGGCGGTTTCGTTTCGCCGCTGGACGAGTGGTTTCCCGATGCCGAAGAGAAACTCGACTTTTCAGCCGCGGTCTGTCGTCGCGAGTTGGACGCGTGGCGCGAATCGGGGCGTGATCAAATTCTCGTCACCGGACTCGAAACGCATATCTGTGTCTTGCAAACCGTGATGGATTTGATCGAGGAGGGTTGCGAAGTCCATGTCCTCGCCGAGGCCGTCGCTGCTCGAGGAGGGGTGGAGCATGAAACGGCGATCGATCAGATGCGTTCGATGGGAGCGGTCATCACGACGCTTGAGTCCGTGCTGTTCCAGTGGCTCGGCACGGCGGCGCATCCAAAGTTCAAGGCGATCAGCAAGATCGTCAAATCGCTTTGAGGCAGCGCTAGACGGAGAGCCGAGACCAATTTCGTCCGACGGCCAGACTGCTAGCGGCAAAGCCAGATCGAGAAATTGGTCTTTGGATGATGCGCTAACAAGACTCCGTGTCGCATCACCGAAGCGATCGGCAGCATGGGGCAGTCGGGGTCCGCGATCGAGCAGCGAAAATCCTCCGAGATCTCGCCTCTTGCCAGAACGTCACGGACCGCCGCGTGTCGAGAGCAAATGTGAAACGTGCGGACCTTCATGTCGGATGCCATCACGAAGTCCTCGTGGTCGAGTCGGTAGTGAACCAATTCGGTGATCCAGGACTCCTCCTCGTCAATCCTTTCCTCGGGCAGCGCGTCATGCAACACCGGTAGCGTATGCCAGGTGCGTTCGCCTGCATCATCGGCGGCAAAGACGAATGCGCGGTTCTCGTTGCGAGTATCGAGCAGCACGTAGATTTCAGATTTCGATGTCGGCGCGAGACTCTCCCACCACCGTCAGCGTCGGTACGCTGATCATCGGAGCAGGCGTCAAGAAACTCACGCGGAAGCGAGTTATTCATCGGAGAGTGTTTCCCCTTCGACGTCGAGTGGCAGGTGATCGAGCGACTTAGTTGGGCTGGATGGTTTCATGTTATCCGACGCTCTGGATACCTAGCTGGGCATGCAAGACAGGGATTGGCGACGCGTATTTTCCGAGTCTTAGTTTTACGGTTCGTCGTCTCGCCAGCGGGACGGCGTGGTCGAAGCAGTAGTCTTCCGAAAGATGAGCTCCCCAGAACATCGGGCCGATCACGTCCGCACGATAGTCATGTCGTAACAGCAAACCAGTGTTGTCGAACCAGAATCGCTGCGTCCGGCAGTGCGTGTCGGCTCCTCGGGGAAACAAGGCTTCCAACCAATACCAGCCATTTGAATGCTTGCCGCATCCCCGCAGTTCAAGTCCTCGCAACTTGAACGGTAAGCCATAGTAATCCGCCATTGCATAGCCAAAGAAGTAGCAAGCATCTTTCTTTGACCACGGCCGCAGCTTGCGAAGTCCATTGAAGGTTTCGCGATAGCGACGCTGAAGCAGCCCATCTGAAAGGATGCTTCCGTT
>JBCBLJ010000007.1:0-37773 GCA_038520195.1 Planctomycetota bacterium | reverse complement strand
GCTTTGCCTGGCAGTCGAGCAGGGCATCGCCCATCTGTTGCTCGGCGCTTGGGGCTGCGGCGCGTTCGGTGGTGATCCGGAGATGGCGGCGCGAACCGCGGCGGTGGCGATCCGGACGCACGGTCAAGGGTTGCGGCGCGTCGTATTTGCGATCCCGAGCAAGGGAAAACAGAGTTCGCGAAATCTCGAAGTCTTCCGCGAGCGTTTCATGCCGCTTGCATAGCTGGTGTGTGGGATGCTTTCGGGCTCCATCGGTTTCTCCCGTCTGAGCGCCGTTTACTATCATGGCGTCGTTGACGGAGATGAACTCACGATACCAGCCGGCCGAGACGATCCGATGAATCACCGCGTCCTTTTCACGTTCGCTCTTCTTTTTTTGCTGTGGCTTCCTGGGGCGGACGGGCTCGGGGCTGACGAGTCCTCCGAGTGGAGGCAACCGGCCCGTGATCGCTTGGAAGCGATCTACGACCGAGGTGAATTCCGAGTGCCCAACATCGAGGTCCAGTGGTTTGACGATAGTTCGGGCTATCGAGTCCGTGAGACCGATTCGGCTAGCGGTAAGCCGGTCGTCGCGTCTTACGTCATCGCGACGGGGAAACGCGGCGCGGGCGAATGGGATCGTAAGCCCGGCCCCCGACGATCACCCGATCAGACAAAGTTGGTCGAGACACGAAATGGCAACCTGTTCCTGCGTGACGTCGATTCCGATGAGGAAAGGCCGATGACGGAGAATCCCGAAGACCGAGATCTTTCGTTCCGAGAGATTCGCTGGCACCCTTCGGGTCGATTCATCAGTTTCGTCGCGGTCGATCGATCGGAAGTCCAATTGCGATCCGTGCTCGTTCCTAAGGACCCAAGTTATCCCGGTGTTCGGGAAGATCGTTTCGCCCGGGTGGGCGGCAAAATCGAAGAGCGAAGCATTGGGGTCTTTTCGCTCGAACATGATGAGTTGACCTGGGTCTCGCTCCCAGCTCCCAGCGAAGGCTTCTACCTTGGTGCGGTCGAATGGGTTCCGGGGACGAACCAGTTGTTGATCGAGGTGCTTAGCCGTTTCCGTGATCGGCGTGAGTTCTGGTTAGCGTCAACGGAAGGTGCCGCCGAAAGCATCTACCGCGAAGTCAACGAAGCCTGGGCGGTGGGAAGCCACGGAATCAATTCTGGTACGGAGTGGATACGCGGGGGAACCGCGTTCATTTTCATCAGTGAGAAAGAGGGGTGGCGGCAAGCCTATCTTCGATCGCGTGATGGGAAGAACGAAACAAAGCTGACGCTCGGTGATTACGACATCATCGATCGTGCGTTCGTCGACGAGGTCGGCGGTTGGTACTACTTCTATGCGTCGCCCGAAAATGGCACTCAAAAGTACCTTCACCGTGTTCCGCTCGATGGGTCCGGAACGCTCGAGCGTCTGTCACCGGACGATCAGCCGGGCACCCACGACTACATCCCTTCGCCCGATCGACGATACGCGATTCACACGTATTCGACGCTCAATGATCCGCCGGTGGTGAACCTGGTCGAACTGCCAGGGCATCGCGTCGTTCGACAGATTCGGGATCAAGATGAATTGCGTCGCCAGTTCAAATCGGTTGTCCCACGACCAACGGAGTTCACTCGCATCGACATCGGAAACGAGGTGGTCATGGATGCCTGCATCACCAAGCCCCGCGACTTTGACGGGACGAAGAAATACCCGGTGCTTGTCTACGTGTATGGCGAGCCGTACCTGCAAACGGTGCTGGATCGTTGGGGCGCCGCGCAGACGGATTTTCACCGAGTTGTCGCCGACGCCGGCTACGTTGTCGTCTCGATCGACAATCGTGGAACAGCCTGCCCAAAGGGAGCCGCGTGGCGTCGCAGCATTTTTGGCAGTCTGGGTCCGCTCTCGACGGAAGATCAGGCGACAGCGCTCAAACAGCTGGCCAAAGACAATCCGTACCTCGATTTGTCGCGCGTCGCCATCTGGGGTTGGAGCGGTGGAGGATCGAACACGCTCAATGCCATGTTTCGCAAGCCGGATGTGTATCACGTCGGGATCGCCGTTGTACCGAAGCCGCAGCCGTGGCTCTACAACGCCTGGTTCCAAGAAATCTACATGCGGACGCGTGAAGTCAACGCGGAGGGCTACCAGCGGTCGGCACCGATTAACTTCGCCGAGGGCTTGCGCGGGAAACTGTTGATCATCACCGGTTCCGGAGAAACCAACACGCACATTCAGATCATCGAAGGGCTTGTCGATCGATTGATCGAACTCGGCAAACCCTTCGACTACATGGTTTATCCTAATCGAGACCACGGCCTGAGAGAGGGCAAGGGAAGTGTCGTGCATGTGAGGATGAAGATTCTTCGCTACCTGATCGAAAACTTGCCACCTGGGCCACGGTGATTGACAAGTTGATGCGTGCTTCCCCCATTCGAATCATCTGTACCTGAGCATCATCATGCTTCGACACTTCTCTCTCTTCGCCGTTTTCGTCGCCGTGACTTCGGTGATCGTCGCTGACGAGCGGCCCAATATTGTCATCATCTATGCCGACGATCTCGGTTTCGGCGACCTCAGTTGTTACAACGATGGCGCACGGTACAAGACGCCACGTTTGGATCAGATGGCGGCGGAGGGCATCCGCTTCATCGATGCTCACAGTCCTTCGACGATTTGCTCACCGTCGCGATATGGGTTGTTCTCCGGTCAGCAGATCTATCGCTCGACGGGCCGGGGAGGGGGCGCCTTTGAAGGCCCCGGCGGGCCGAGCTATCTCAAGCCCGGCACGCTAACGCTCGGGCAGATGCTGCAACAGCACGGTTATCGAACCGGTGTGTTCGGCAAATGGCACGTCGGCCTCAGTTGGTTCGACAAGGACGGAAAGCGGCTGGGCGGCGGATTCAAAAACTCGCTTCTGATCGATTATGAAAAGAGTACGCCGCTCATCGATGGCCCCAACGAGCGCGGTTTTGATGAATCGTTCGTGACCCCGAACTGTCCCAACACGGACCCGCTCTATGTCTACATCGAGAATGGAATGGTCCCGATCCCGGCGAGCGAACGACACCAGCGAAGCACCCTGCCGAATCCAGGCGGCAAGTGGCGGTGGGACAATGACGAGGGCTGGAAATCGCCGGGCTACGATTTCGTCAATGCGGACTTGCTGTTTTTCGAGAAGACAAAAACATTCATCACGGAGCATCGACGCGACTCACCCGAGAAGCCGTTTCTGGCAGTGCTTTCGACGCAGATTGCCCACGCGCCCGTACTGCCCGCGCAGGAATTCGACGGGGCGACGCAAGCGGGCGCGCGCGGCGACTTCGTGTTTGAACTGGATGCAATCGTCGGGCGCGTTTTGGATCTCTTGAGGGACCTCGACATTGATGACGAGACTCTGGTGCTTTTCAACGCTGACAACGGCGCGGAGACCTTGCACGTCCATTGGATGCGCCAAGATCATCAACACGATGCCTCCGGCGGATGGCGGGGCATGAAGCGCGACGGCTGGGAGGGTGGCCATCGTGTCCCTTTCATCGTGCGATGGCCCGGCCAGATTCCACCGGGCCGAGTCACCTCTCAGATGACGAACACCACCGACATCTTCGCAACGATCGCTTCGGTCATTGGTTATGAACTCCCCGACGAAGTCGCCACCGATAGTTTCGATATGCTGCCGGTTCTGCTCGGCGAACAGGACGACTCCGAGTCGGTGAGGCCGCATTTGTTAACTCAGAGTTTTCGAGGTGAGTTTCAACTTCGACAGGGAGAGTGGAAGTATCTCGATCACAAAGGTTCAGGCGGGAACGGCTACTCCAAAGGCAACCTGGCACAGTACGCGTTGCCCGAATCGGAGCCCACTGCGGCGGGCCAACTGTACAACCTCACGACCGATCCGGGCGAAACGAGGAATCTGTATTTCGAGAAAGCGTCCAAACGCGAAGAGCTACAAGCTCTCCTTGAAAGACTAAAGGCATCGGGCCGAAGTGCTCCCAAGAATCGAAAGCCGTACCGTCCGTCCGACAACGTCGATCATGAGTCAAGCGAACGATGAGAATTCCGCCGGCCCGTTGCGCTGTTCTGTTATTGTGCTGGCTGATCGCAGGTTGCGTGGACAACCAATGGGTCAAGGCCGATCAACCCAACGTTCTCTTTATCTCGGTCGATGATCTCAACGATTGGATCGGTTGTCTCGGCGGACATCCGCAGGCCAAAACACCGAACTTCGATCGACTCGCGTCGAGCGGCTTGCTGTTCACCAACGCTCATTGCCCCGCGCCCGCCTGCAATCCGTCGCGCGGTGCGATCCTGACCGGAATTTCGCCACACAAGTCGGGGCTCTACGACAACCGGCAGAAGATGCGCGAGCGGATGCCGGATGCCGAACTGCTGCCGAAGTACTTCTCGCGTCATGGCTATTGGTCCGCGGGTTCCGGGAAGTTGTTGCACTACTTCATCGACGCACGCTCTTGGGATGAGTACTTTCCGCCCAAGGAGACGGAGGATCCGTTTCCGCGAACGTTTTATCCGAAACAGCGGCCCGTGAACCTTCCACGCGGCGGACCATGGCAATACGTCGAAACCGACTGGGCAGCGCTGGACGTGACCGACGAGGAATTCGGCGGAGACTGGCTCGTCTCGAAATGGATCGGCGAACAACTCTCGAAGACTCATGACAAGCCGTTCTTTTTGGCCTGTGGGATTTATCGGCCACACGAGCCCTGGTTCGTACCCAAGAAGTATTTTGAGCCATTCCCGCTGAGTGAGATTCAGCTTCCACCCGGGTACCGCGAAGATGACCTCGACGATCTCCCGCCGGAAGGGAAGCGAAGGGGGCCCAACCGATACTTCGCGCACATCCAAGAACAGGGCCAATGGAGGCAGGGCATTCAGGGCTATCTCGCTTCGATCTATTTTGCCGACACCATGCTCGGTCGCGTGCTCGACGCGCTCGAGAGCGGCCCGAACAAACACAACACGATTGTGGTGCTTTGGAGCGACCACGGTTGGCACCTCGGTGAGAAACAGCATTGGCAGAAATTCACCGGTTGGCGAGTGTGTACCCGTGTGCCGTTGATGATTCGCGTCCCCAAAGCAACCACCACGTTGCCCGGCGGAACGTCGGCCGGGAACGTCTGCGACGCGCCGGTGAATCTGTTGAGCCTTTTCCCGACGCTGATCGAGCTGGCAGGACTTCCTCCAGAGCCGTCCCTTGATGGGCCGAGCCTGGTGCCGCTTTTGAAGGACGCCAAGGCCCAATGGCCGCATGTCTCCATCACCTACCTTGGGCGGCCTGGAAACTATGGGCTTAGCGGGCAACGGTATCGGTACATCGCCTATGACAACGGAGACGAAGAACTCTACGACATCAAGCTCGATCCTCATGAGTGGACGAACCTTGCGGAAAGACCCGAGCACGCCGCTACCATCGCGAGCTTGAAACGACACGTCCCTGAGAAGTTCGCCGACTACATCAATGCGAGCGTCGCGTCCTTGCCGAAGCTGAGATGGATCGCACTGGATCGCCAAGCGGCGCCGCCGTCCAAGCCCGATGGAAGCAAATTCAATGTCGTGATCAGCAACCAATCCGGTAAGCCCGCAAAGATCTACTGGATGAGTCGATCCGGTGAGCCACGGGCTTACGGGACACTCGAGACCGGTTGGACCAAGCCTTACCAGACTCGGCCGGGTGCCGTTTGGATGGTCGGCGACGCGTCGGGAAACCCACGTGGCTATTTCACGATCGGAGACCGCGAGTCTCACGCCGTGATTCCGGTGGACGAAAAGTAGAACCACTAAGCAGGCCAGCCACCCCAGGAGATTCGCGTGGCTCAACAAGAGTTTTCGAACAAAACACTGATCTCGACAAGTAAGTTCATGAGTTTGGTGCTACGACATCGGCCCGAGACCATCGGCGTCACCTTGGATCGCGAGGGTTGGCTCGAAGTCGAAACGTTGGTCGAGCAGGCGCGGAAACATGGTCGGGAGTTGACGCGGGACTTGATTGAGACGGTCGTGGCGGAGAACGATAAGAAACGCTTTGCCTTCAGTGATGACGGCTTGCGAATCCGCGCCAGTCAAGGACACTCAATCCGAGCCGTGGAGCTTGACCTCAATGCAGTCGCTCCACCGGAGGTTCTTTACCATGGAACCGTCGAACAGTTCTTGGCCAGTATTCGAAGCCAGGGACTGCAAAAGCGGAACCGCAACCACGTTCATCTTTCGGCCGACCGCGACACGGCGATCAAGGTCGGCTCGCGTCGCGGAGCGCCCGTGATCCTCGAAGTGCGTGCCGCCGAAATGCATCGCGACGGCTATAAGTTCTTTCTCTCGGCCAACGGTGTTTGGCTCACCGACGCCGTGCCGCCGACGTATCTGAATTGACCCGCGGTCGGCGTGCGCCGCTTCAGAGACACGCGCGTTGGTGTCCGTTGGCACTGGGCGGGGCGCTCAGATTTCCGCCTGATTTTTGCGTCGAGAATTTTCTTGCATCGTCGACGAGACTTCTTTAACCTTTCCCATAGACAATCTATGGGAAGGTTCGAATGGCGAAACAAGCACAGTCAGATTTGGTGCAGGGAACACTCGACATGCTTGTGCTGCGCGTCTTGAAAGACGAGGCGCGGCACGGGTTTGCGATCGCGCGGCTGATCAAGCAATGGAGTGATGAGCATCTCAAGGTTGAAGAGGGGTCTCTGTATCCGGCTCTGCACCGGATGGAACGACGAGGCTGGATCGCGGCCCAATGGGGCATGTCGGAGAACAACCGTCGAGCGAAGTTCTATCGGGTGACGCCGGCTGGGAAGAAACAGCTCCAGGTGGAAATCGATCGCTGGCGGCGAATGGTCTCCGCGATCTCGGGCGTCCTCGATTTCGCACAGCGACAGGCCGTACCATGTTGAGCCACCAACGATTTGGCCGGTGGATGGGTTCGGCGGATGCCGAGGCGTGCGAAGACATTCATCGCGAACTCCAACTGCATCTAGAACTCTTGGCGGATGAGTTCGAGGAAGAGGGAATGTCACGTTTCGATGCCGAAGCCGAGGCGGCGCGACGGTTCGGTGACGCTTCGCTGATCGAGGCCGACTGCCAACGGATTCAATTCGGGGAGCGGCAAATGCTCCGTGGAGTCCAGGCGATTGCCGTGATCGCGATGGCGTCCGCGTGTCTGTTCCTGGCCTGGACGTCTTACCGAGGACAATCCGATCAAGGGCACTCGCTGCAACAGGTCAATCATTCACTCAGCGAGCTTCAAACGACCATGGAAACCGTCATGAGCGCGGCGAGCCCGATCGTGACGGAGACGTTTCCGCGTTCGGGCGCGACCGATGTCGATCCAAGTCTCAACGAACTTCGGGTCACGTTCAGCAAGCCGATGATGGATGAGAGTTGGTCGTGGTGTCAAACCACGTATCCGTTTCCAAAATCCGACGGTCCCATTCATTACGACGAGGCCTGCCGGACGTGCAGCATGCCGGTGAAGTTGGAACCGAACACCCGCTATGAGATGAACATCAACTCACCACGGCATCAAAACTTCAAAGACCCTGAGGGCAGGTCCGCACCACCCTTTGTTTTTGTTTTCACAACGGGGAACTAGAGATGAGGTATACACCGCTGGCTAGCTACCTTCGATGCGCGATCCTACTGATTGCCTTCAGTTGCTCTGGCTCGGGGCATCTGGCGGCAGAAGAGTTAGTCCGCAACGGTAACTTCAAAGAGTGGGCTGACAAGGTTCCCGAGGATTGGGAGGTCGACATCGGCGCAAGGAATGGTGCCAATGAACCCGAGTCGGAAGTCGCGCGACTGCCAACGACGGGATTGCTCTTGCGCGGCGACCAGGCGACCCGCGCCTGGCGCATCGTGAAACAGGAATTGGATGTTGCTCCGGGGGACGGGTTGGAGCTGGCGTTCGAAGCTCGTACCAAAGACGTTCGCCGCCAAGGTCCTCAATATGACAATTGCTACGTCGGGCTTTTAAGTTTCGATACTGGCGGCAAGCTCATCGGCAAGGCCATCGTCGCGATTCCGGATGACACCGACGGTTGGAAGAAGTTTTCCGCACGGTACCGGGTTCCAGGTAACGCGGCATCCACGGCAGCGTGCGTCTTCCTTTCGAAAACAGGGATCTTTGGCGTCCAGTCCGTCAGTGTGACCCGGGCGGGAACCGCTTCGAAGAGTGACAATCGCGATGGAGAGAACAACCTGCTCAAAAATGGTTTGCTCAGCGAGTGGAATGGTGGCAAACCGGATGACTGGAAAGTCGAAGTCGCGGCGAGGAATGGCGCGAACAGCCCGATTTCGCTCGTCAAGCCGCTACCCGACGGCGGCGTCTCGCTCAGCGGTAACGGCCGCACGCTTGCGTGGAACTCAGTGAGTCAATCGCTTACCGTTCAGCCCGGCACTACCTACTCGCTTCGTTTCGAAGCCTTCGCTTCGGGGATACGCCGTGAAGGTCGGCAGTACGACAATTGCTACGTCGGTGTGCTTAGCTTCGATGGCAACGACCGGCGCGTTGATATGGCGATCGAAGATCTTTCGGATGTCGACGACTGGAAAGAGTTTCGCGTCAACTTCAGTCCTCCCCGGAACGCAAAACGATCCGAAGTCATCGTCTTTCTCTCCAAGTCAGGAACTCTCCAGGTGAAGTCGGTGTCGGTCGAGGAGGCGACACCAGCGAAACCCTTTCGATGAGTTAGTGGAAGCCCTGCGCCGCGACTACAGCTTTACCAAGCTCAAAGGAATCGATTGGTCGGCACTCGATGAGCGGTACCGAGCGAGCTGCGAGGCGGCGACGACACCCGTCGCGTTCTTGGATGCCGTGCGGCCGATGCTTGCGGAGCTAAGGGACCTGCATGTTTGGACTCAGCTAGGAGATGAATCGTTCCAGCCGACGTTCCGATCTTCGGCGACGCCGAACCTGAAATCAGGTTATCTACGATCCTTGCTTCCCAACGTGCGGTCCTTTGGTGACCTGGGTTTCGTTGGCAATACGAGCGACAACATTGTTGTGGTTGGAGTGAATTCGCTTCCCAGCGACGACTCGCACCGTGCGATGGTGCGCGAGATGGAGCTTCATCGCGAAGCACGCGCGTTCATCGTTGACCTGAGGAGTAACCGTGGAGGCTCGGAGCTCGCTGCCCAGGAAATCGCACAGTTCTTCAATGACGGTGATCAGCGAGACTACGCACGGACGCTCGTGCGCGACGGTAAGCCTGGTGACGGGATGCGGGAACTGAATCCGCGCCGGTTCGACGGTCGCGGAGATCAAGCGTTCCGCGGTCCTGTTGTCTGTTTGGTCGGGCCGGGGTGCGTGAGCAGCGGTGAGGGATTCGCACTGATGATGAAGTCACTCGACCACGTCCAACTCGTGGGACAGCCGACGCGTGGGGCGAGCGGAAATCCACGCCCCATCTCCTTGGGCAATGGTGTTCGAATTTGGTTTTCGACCTGGGTCAGCCTCGAACTCGACGGGACACCGATTGAAGGCCGCGGTGTTGCGCCGGACATCGAAGTCGAGCATGAAGGCGAGGGCGATCCGACCTTTAATGCAGCAGTGAAGTGGATCAACGAACTCGAAAAGTGAGTCATTCCGAGCCGAATTCAGTCCGTTGCTTTATGACGACGCCACGCTGTATCCGGACACGATCACGTCCTGCGGCTCCCATTGGGATCATCACTTAACGCCCGGCCTGTTTGATCTGGGACTGAAGTTCTGCGAGACGTTTGTCGTGGCGGAAAAGAAAGTCCTGCTGAGCTCGCCACGCTTCGGCGCGTCGCTGGATCCGCGAGCGAAAGTCTGGATCATTCTTCAATCGTTCACGCTCTTCTCGTCGTGTGGCATTGATGTCTTCGTCACTGACGAACAGGTCCGGGTAAGCCGATCGCAAAGCGCGCTGAGCCTCGTCGCGCGCTTGGACCAACCCGCGATATTCATTGTCATCGCGAAATCGCTGCCGGAGTGTCTCGATTTCGTGTGGTCGTTGGCTTTCCGGCAACGCTTCAAAGTCGGGTCGCTGCGACACCAAAAACGAATCCATCGCTCGCTTCGCCCGATAGGTCGCAAAGAGCTTTTCTTTGTACTCGGGATCCGATTGCAGTAGTTGCTTCCGCTTGGCCGCGACCGCTTTGTGAATCTGCTTGTGCGAACGAAAGACTTTTGGAAATTGCTCGGCATTGATTGCGTCGAGTTCATCGACGCGTTTTACAAGCCCGGCGTATTCTTCACTTCGTTGGTAGTACCATTCATGGGCGTTCGCTTTTTGGATTGCCAGCTGCTCCGCTAGAGACTTTTCGACCGGGTACGCTCCATTTTGGGACTGGACTTGCTTTCGCCCCCGTTGGTCGTCTCGCGCGCGATTGGCCGAGAAAATCTGAACGTTGTCCAAGTCGGCGGAGTGTTGATCGACTTGGAACGCGAAATAAGTGCGAGTCTTGTTGAGGATTGGATGTTTCGCGTAGGCCAGATGTTTTGAGTCAAGATGGGCGACGAGTTCATCTCCGAGAAACTCGACGGTCATCGTGTACCAACGCTCGGGGTCGAATTGAAATGCGCATTCTCCATGACGAAACGAAAAGTAGGGGCCGCTGGCGTCCTTCGCCGTTTGAATGAAAAAATGATCGGGGCGTAGATGGATCACGGCGTTGTACGGGCCGCCGGCACCGGTCATCAATCGCACATCACGCGCGTCACCGAGCCGAAAGTCAACCCGGATGACGACGTCGGCGAACTCAGCGTCTTTCAGGAAGAGACGCGTGTTGCCTTTGCCCCCGTCCACTCGTTTGAGGATTCCGTCGGAAACAATCCAGTCCTTGTTGAAGGCCCAACGCGAGCTGGCTTCGCCGGAGAAATGGTCCGCGAAAATCAGCTGCTTGGGCGAGGCGATTAACGGTGGCGAAGGCAATCGCGCTTCAATCGACGTTCGCCAATCGACCAGTTCCTTCTGCAGTGCCGCCGCTTTGATTGGATATTGGGGTGTCAGATCGGTCCGTTCCGAAGGGTCTTCGGCGAGGGAGTAGAGTTCCACTCGCTCGGTATCAAAAAACTCAATGAGTTTCCAATCCCCGTCGCGGATCGCACCGGCGGAGACACCGCAGAGAAAATGAGGTCGGTCGAGTGGGTAATGCCAATACAGCGGTTGGGCGTCCGCTTGATCAGGCTCTTGCCATGTCGCGAGTCGCGAGTGTCCGTCGATGGGTTGGTTCGAAGGGGGCTTCACACCGGTCGCGGCGAGAAGCGTCGGATAGAAGTCGATGTTCGAGGTGGGTGCGTCACAGACTTCATTGCGGGGCATCATCGCCGGCCAGGAGACGATCATCGGGACCCGGATGCCGCCTTCATAGAGTTCGCTTTTGCCACCGCGGAGTGGCGCATTCGAAGTGACGTTTGTCTCACCGCCGTTGTCGCTCGAAAAGATCACGATGGTGTTTTCGCTCAGTCCATGTTCTTTGAGCTTGGCGCGAATCATACCGACGCCGGAGTCGATGCTTTCGAGCATCGCGGCGAGGTGCGGATTGTGGTCCCCCGCCCAGTGATGAAGCGGATCGCCGCCGAGCCCACGATCTTGGCAGAGGTAACAGCGCTCACGGGTGCTCTTTCCCGGCGGATGTTTCCGGGTGTACTTCTCGACGAGATCGGGTCGGCCGTTGAGAATCGTGTGCGGCGCGTAGTGGCTCAGTAGAAGAAAGAAGGGTTGGTCTTGATGACGATCGATGAACTCAACGGCTTCCAGGTTCAATCGATCAGTGAGGTATTCTTGATCGCCGAGTCGATTGTTCGGAAGATCGAGCCAACGAATCGGCTGTGTCCGAAAGACGTAAGGCCAAAAATTTGCCCCGTTGCCAACGCCCTTTACTTCGCTTCCGATATTCCAAAGGAATCCATGGTCCGTCGGACGCCGTTCTTTTTCGGCGTCATGAAATCGATAGCCGGTTAGATGCCACTTTCCAATCATGCCCGTCGCGTAGCCGTTGTCACGTAGCTGTTCCGGCAGGGTGACGAGTTCGGGCGAAAGCGCGTTGGCGGAATTCGGACGAAGATAGTCCACGATCCCGATCCGGGCGGGGTGTTGTCCGGTCAGCAGCGCGGCTCGATAGGGCGAACAAACGGGAGCGGCGGCATAGGACTGCGTGAATCGGACTCCGTCTGCGGCCAGCCGATCCAAGTGCGGCGTTTCGTGGAAGTCGTTTCCATAGCAACCCAGTTCCGACCAGCCAAGGTCGTCGGCCAGCACAAAAACGATGTTCGGCGGTGGAGTCTCATCGCCTGCGATGAGCGCCGATGCGACGCCAGCGCACAGCCAAAAAACTGCAAGAGGACCTCGAAACATCATCGCGATTCGCTCTTTTCGGCTGCCCGCAGGTAGATGTAGTCGAGCCCGAACATGTAGCGTTTGAGGGCCTTTTCATTCGCGCCGACGATCTTGATGGTGAGTGTGTTTTCGTCTCCAAGTTGATGGGTTCCGAAGTCCATCGGTCCGGTCGAAACCACTTGGGAATCAAACAGGTCAACGCGATCGGTGATCGAGACCCCGTTGAGTGACAACTGAAAGATTCCGTAGTCGATCGCCTTGGTCATCGCGATCGAAACTTCGTAGTCCCCCGCCGATGGAGCAGCAAACGTAAGGGTCAACGCGTCGCCCGGCTTGCCCTGCGTCCACCAAAGGTGACGATCACCGCTCCATTTCCCAGCCTTGAAAGACTGCATTCCTTGAGGTGCCGTGGTGCCACGCGTCTTACGGGTGACCTGTAGCGATTCGCCTTCGATGGCCCCATGAACTCGCCGTGTGGAGTCATCGTAGATGGGTCCTTCTCCGGGGAGCGGAACCTGCATCGGGCTTGCCAGGTATGCCAAGAGGTCCCGGACTTGATCGGGGCGCATGGTGTCGAGTTGTCCTTCGGGCATCATCGACGTCTTGGAGAGCTTGCGGGCATCGATCTCGTCTTTTTCAATCACGACCGCCTCATCTGCGGTCTGAAGCGTCAATGCGGTTTCGGTCTCATTTTTGAGGAGCCCCAGGAGGACACGCCCATCGGCGGTGACAATCTGTGTCGTTTGGTAGTCCTTGCCGATCAGCGCGTTGGGGTCAATCACGTTGTGCAGCAGGTAGTCGAGATCGGCTCGGTTGCTGCCGGTAATGTCCGGTCCGATGGCGCCGCCTTCTCCGAACAAGCGATGGCACTTGGCGCAGGTTTTCACGTACAGCGCCCGCCCCTCTGGCAGATTAGCGGTCGCCAGAGTCGCGCTATCGAAGCGTTCTTTGAAGGAGGCGATTCGACGCTCCTTGTCACCGGAACTTTTGGCGACCTGTCCCCAGCACTCCTCGATCTTTTGATTCAACTCGGCGTCTTCAAAGAGCATCAATTGACGGATGGTGAACGCAGAAATTTGATCCCGTTCAACCAACCCACCTTTGACGGCATCCATCAAGCGTTTCGCGAATGCAGACCTGGAGGCGAGCGTCGCGATCGCGGCGGAACGATCTTTCCCGTCGAGTTTGGTGAACTGCCGAAGGATCGCCGACGGGATCGAGGCATCGTTGTATCGTGACATGGCTTGCAAGGCGGGCGATCGCATCGCATCGTCATCAAGCAATTCCACAAGCAACGGCACCAATTGCTTGTCTTTGCCGGTCACCAACGCCGCCAGCGCGCTTTTCCTCGAGCCGGGTTCGTTATCGGCATCACGCACGATGTCTCGCAGCGACGGAAACATCGATGCGTCACCAAACTTGACGGAGATCGCGAGAAGCTGATCGCGCAATTGAGCGTCTGTGGTCTTCGCGAGTTTGGCAAAAACGGCCGGCCATTGCGGTGGCATCTTCAGCTGACCTTGGCTCGCGAGCGCCTGCGTGACTTCGCCGATCACCTGTTTCTGTAGCGCTTGGTCATTGGTCTCTCCCAGCGATGCGAGCAGCGGCCCGATAGTGCTTGAGTCAGATGCGGCTCGGCGGTAGATGAATTGCCGGACGATCGGAATTCGGGTCCGCTTGGACAATTCCAAAGCACGGTCGACATTGAGCGTGACCAGAGGTTCGAGCCCGTACCAAATCATCAAAGGCAGGTTGTGGTCACCTGCGTCCTGAGCGTGACGGACCAGGGCTTCCGCGATCGCCCAGCGGTTTTGCAGGGGGATTCGCTGGAGGGCTGAAGCCAAATAAAGCCGCACGAGTGGAGAACGATCTTGAGCGGCGAGTTCAGCCCATGTTTGTGGTGAGTCCGCCGTGCCGTCTTCGGCGTCCAATTGAATCGCCCAGGATCGCACGTATTCACTCCGATGTCCCTGGGCTTGCAACATCTTCGCGCGATCGGCTTCGGTCAGCAATCCACAAGTGTGCAACGTCCACGCGGCACGCAAGCGCGTTGGAACCGGCGCTTCGGAGTGCAGCAGCGGCTGCAAGATGTCGCGGACGGCCTGCTCGTCGAGCTTGTTTGCGACGGCGCGTTGGGCCAAGAGCCGTCGAGCGGTTCGCACGTGCCATTCGTTTTCATGGAGTTGAAGGCGCGCGAGTTCGGCGTCATCGAATCGACTGAGGTTAACGCTTTGGGTGTCCGGCGTTCCAAACGCGACTCGGTAGACACGGCCGTTGGTTCGGTCCCAGAGTTCTTTGTCTCCTCGGTGACAGGCCTGTTTGTCGTACCAATCGATCAGGTAAACGCTGCCATCGGGCGCGAGTCGTTGATTGATGCAGCGAAACCACTGATCGTTGGCGAACAGGAAATCATCGCCATGGGATGCGACGTAACCACTTCCGTGCCGCCGCAGGAATTCCTGGTTGATCCGGTTTCCTAGTAGGTTGGTCATGAAGATCGAGTTTCGATACTGCTGGGGCCAATTGTTGCCCAGGTAGATCATCGCCCCGCAGTGCGCGTGGCCGCCGCCGGCCTCATAGGTGCTTTGGTTCTCGACGTTCTGATTGCGTCCCCACCAGGCGTGATCGCGGACGGACCCGGTATAGTGCGCGTGATCGGCGATCGTCTTGATGTCGTCGTAGGTGTGGCGATTGACGTGTTGGCCACCCTGACGTTGGTATCGTCCACCCTGAATCATGTGATACATGTGAGGGATCACGCAGGCGGTGATGAAGGCGTGTCCATAGTCGTTGAAGTCGACGCCCCAGGGGTTGCTCGTGCCTCGGGCGAAGGCTTCGAATTGATGTCTTGTCGGATGATAACGCCACACGCCGCAGGTCAACGGTGTTCGATCGCTCGGCTCGCAGCCGGGTCGGCCGACGTTGCTGTAGTTGAAGACGCCATGGCAACCGTAGAGCCAACCGTCGGGGCCCCAATTGAATGCGTTGAGGGTTTCATGCGTGTCGCGATAGTCAAATCCGTCGAGCAGCACCTGAGGCTCGTCGTCGGGTCGATCATCACCATCGCGGTCGGGAATAAAGAGTAGGTACGGTGCCGCGCCGACCCAAACGCCACCGAATCCGACCTCGAGTCCGGAGACAAGATTCAAGTCATCGGCAAATACTTTGCGGTCATCAAAGACACCGTCTTGATCGGTGTCTTCGAGGATAATGATCTTGTCTTTTCCCTCACCCTCTTTTGCGCGGACCGGATACTCATAAGCTTCGGCAATCCACAGTCGTCCGCGATCGTCGAAAGTCATGGCGATGGGTTGGTGAACCATCGGCTCGCCGGCCGCCAGCTGGACCTGGAAGCCATCGGGGACGGTCATGGCCGCGGCCGCCTCCATTGGCTGTAACCCAGCGCTGTCGGGAGTGCCCTTTTTTCTCGGTTCGGCTCGTTGGTCCTTGCGGAGTGGAACGTCCCGCTTGGCCTGCTGGGGCGTCACGGCCGAACGGCTTTGCAGATGGACGTAGGTGCCTTTCTTGTTCGCGATGATCACGTCCGGAAAATCGTCTCCGTTGACGTCTGCGACATCGACTTCGACGCCGACGCCGGAATCATCGTCGATCAATCGCGGAATCCACTCGACGCCGTCCGCGGTCCGTTGCCGCTGGAACCAGTAAATGACCGGCGGGTTTTGCGGCTCGGGGTCGCCCTTGGGACCGTGAGCCCAGTAGCGTTTTCCGGTGACAATGTCTTTGAGCCCGTCGCCATCGAGATCGACCAATTCGACGGCGTGAAGTTGCGAAAAGACGACACCAAACGGATTGTCGCCGGGCTTGGAGCCCATGATCATGCGTCGCTGGAACGTCTCGTCGCCCTGGTTTTCAAACCACGCCAAACCATAGCCGTGGGCGCTGAGCGAACAAACAATGTCATTGTCGCCGTCGTCGTCGACATCGTCCACAAACATTTGGGCCGGGCCGTGTCCTTCGCCCAGTGCGACCGAATGCAACTTCCATTGCTCGGACGGGTCTTCGGGCTGTTCCCACCAACCCTTCTTCTCCAACAGGTCGACTCGACCGTCGCCGTTGACGTCTCCGACTCCCAGTCCGTGCGTGAATTTGCCGCCCGCAGAGCGATCCGAGATGCGGCGGAACTTCCACGGAAGAGCTGGGTCTTCGCGGTTGACTTCGGCGAAACCGAAATAGCCGTCGACGCTACACACGACGTCTCGTCGGCCATCGCCATTGACGTCAACAAAGGTGGGCGACTCGTTATCGACCTTGTCCAGAACTTGATGTCTTGGCCAGAATCGTTCGGTGCCGCGCGGGTTCTCGTACCAAGACGCATCTTTGCCGGGAAAGCCGTAGATCAGAATGTCGTCCCAGCCATCACCGTTGAAGTCTTCGGTGAAGCCAAAGAAGTTGTTTGAGTAGCCATGCGGATCGAACGCGTCTTGGGGGTAAAACGGATGCTTGGTCTCCCAGGTTGGGCCTTCATACCAGAACGGTCCCGATGCAATATCGGTGTGGCCATCGCGATTGAAGTCCCCGACGGTCGACCCTTCGCTGAAGAATTGAGACGAGAGTTGTTTGGTGCGCCATGCGATACGAACAGCCGTCGGAGACTCCGACGTTGCGATGCTGAAGCCATTCAACACAAAGAGGACCGCTAGACCACGGAGGGCCAAGGCGCGGGTGTTCATCGGACGGGATCCAGGTGGGGAGCAATTGGGGAGGAGCGTGCATTGTATTTTATTGGGATTCGCTCTGTTGCGTGACAATCGGCTGGGGCGGTTCCTCGCCGTCCGGCGATTCGTTTTGGCATCTGTCACGTTCGCTAGTGTCAGCACCCTCCCGGCGTGAACTCGTCGGTTTGGAAGCCCCGCCGAAGATGGGCGGCGGCGTGTGCATCTGGAAGGAGGCGGCTGGCAAAACGCGGTGTTTTGACAGCGATGTGCCTGAGAGTCGAACCTCAGCGCGCCGGCTCGCACGAGCTGGGCGGCCGGCGCTTGACGACCGCAGGGTCTGTTGCCGCGTCTTATTCCGGCGGCAGGTCCGCCGACACGTCGAAACGTCGCCAACACCAAGCGGTGCCGAAGAGAGCGGCGAGAGCGAGTAGCCAAGTCATTGAGACGGCACCAAGAACGTAGGCGGGGACTTCCATCGGACCGGCGAACGCGGTCTTGCAAAAACCGACCCATATCGCGAGCACGAACATCGACGCCGCCATGAGCGTGGCTTTGCCAAGGAACATCACATTCGCGCGGACCACCATGGCGATTCCCTGCGCGTTCTCGTGGTGCGGATAGGCGAGGAACAAGGCGTTTTCGGTGGCAAATGTGAACACCGCGAGCGCCGACAACATCCCGCCCCAGACAATGATCTGTGGCCAGCCGGGCATCACGATCGCTCCGGCGATCGCGAGCGTGATCCATTGGAATGCGATCGTGATCAGGATGGGAAGCGTCAGTTGGCCGAGCACGGCTTCGACGGGCCGAAGCGGTAGGGAACGCAGCAATAGCATCCGCTTGAGGTCGCGACGAAAGTCAATTCGCAGCGCCGGAGGGGCGAGCAACATGGTACAGAGCACAATACCGCCGACCACGAAGGCCCACTGATTTCCGATCCGGCCGGTCAACAGCGGCGAAAGGCAGAGAAGGGTCGGGACCAGAAAACTAATGAGGATGGTGCCAAGATGGCGCCGAATCGAGAGTGCTTGCCGCCAAACGAGAGCGACCGAATCCCTCAGGCTCGAGGGAACCAGCGATTCGATCTGATCGGCAAGTGCATCGCGGTTGAATTCAATGACTTTGCCGGCGACATCGTCTTGCGCTTGATAGTTGCCGTCGCAGAACCGACGGCGCTCACGACTTAACCGTGTGGATTCCGCCCATCCATCGACGCGAACGAGTGCGACGATTGCGGCGGGAACGAGGACAATGGATGCGGCAAGTTGCACACCCGTCTGGGAAGTGATTTCGGTGGTGGTGGCGAGCAGCGCCGCCGCTCGCCAGGGAGTGGCGAGCCACTGAATACAATCGCAGGAGGCGAGACTTCCCAGTGCGGGAAAACTGTTCAGCAAGTAGACACCAGGTTCGGAGCCGGTCGGTGTCATCGAAACGAGGTGTGTCGCAAACTGAAGGAACGCCGCGATCGCGGTGGCGGTGAGAGACACGCGCGCGAGCTTGCGGCTACGTTCGCCGAGCCCCGACACGAATCGCTGCCAGATCATTCGGATGATCTCCAGCAGAACCAACGCGGCGAAAATTCCGATCGCCAGCATGCCGATCCGTTGCGAGTCGGGAGCCAAAACGACGACCAAGAAAAACGTCTTCAGCAGTGCCGAGAACAATACCGTGTTGACTTTGTATCCAGCGACGGTGGAGCGATGAAGCGGCGCTCCGCCGAGCCACAGTCTTTCGGCTTCGGTGAATTCGAGGTCCGCCTGCTTGTGAGTCCAAACGCAACGGACACAGTGGTAGATCAAGTACAACACCATGCCGCCGGAGAGCCAAAGTCCCAGCGATTTTGGATCCGCAGTCCTCCGTGACGCCAGAATGAAGAATCCGTTGAGGACGTACAGGCTGAAGAACAGGACCGCAACGGTGGACGCAAGGATGCGTCGTGGTGACTTCATCCGGTCCAGTGCCCGGCCAAGACGAAACATCGCCCGACGGGAGGTGAGCCAAAAGAGATGTTGATGCGTGGCGTCCATGGTCAGCGTTTCAGCAGGTCGCCAGTTCAGACGCGGTTGCTTCGAAATAGGCTTGTTCCAAGGACTTCGCGGATGCGAATTCCTGACGGAGTGCATCGACTTCGCCAAAGTACTGAAGCTTTCCTCGCTGCATCACGATCAGGTGCGTGCAGACGTCTTCGATCATTGCCAGCAGGTGGCTCGAGATGATGATGGTTGCCCCCGCCGCGGCGCGCTCCTGAATGGACCGCAGCAGTCGACGGATCCCGGGCGGATCGAGCCCGGTCATTGGTTCGTCCAGCAGCAGCACGACCGGGTCATAAAGGTAGGCGCAGCAGATGGCGAGTTTCTGACGCATGCCGCGCGAGAGCGTGGTCGCTCCGGAATTGACCTTGTCTCCGAGTTGAAAATACTCCAGCAGTTGTGTCGCTTTGGATCGATGATCTTCGACTTGATAGACTCGACCAATGAACTCCAAATGTTGGCCGACCGTCAGATCGTCAAAGAGCGGAGGGTCGTCAGGAACGTAGGCGAGACGACGCTTCAGTTCGATCAGGGCCGCCGTCGCTCCCGAGTGATCCGAAAGATCGCAGCCAGCAACATTCATTCTTCCGGCGGTCGCCGGCAACAGACCCGCCAGACAACGCATCGTGGTCGTTTTTCCCGCACCGTTGGGACCCACAAGCCCTCCGATATTGCCCGACTCCAGCGAGAACGACACGCCGTCGACCGCCAAATGCTCTTCGTACAGTTTTTTCAGATCGTTGCAGCGGAGCATGGCTGTGCTGGACATGGGTGACGGCGAGGGTTCTTCAGGGAAGAATAGGTCACGAAAGTGGCGGTGGCATGCGGTTAAGTGGTTGACGGAGGGCCGATAGTACCGATTAAGCTGATCGAAAGGCCGGCACCGAGCTGCGGTGTCGCTTATCCACGAGAGGTCCCCCGACCGGCTCGGCAATGGCGTTCGCCGTGATCAATCCGTATCAAGCAACCACCGACAATAGGCCCACCTTTACGGACGAAGACCCGCTTCGAGCCCGGTATGAGTTGACGCGCGGGATGAATCGATTCGCGGAATCGAAGTACATGCTCACGCGGCGTGGAGGCCGTTTGACGCTGGCATCATTGGTGATCGTGGGCCTCTCGGTCCTCGCGTGCTTCCCTTGGCAGCCAATGGATGGAATTCCGATCTTCGCTCGACAGCTCATCGTGATGGGGCTGGCGACGGTGGTGTACACGGCACTGATCTGGCAAACGCGGCTGGTCATACGAGATCGCTTAAAGCAACATGGATTTGTACATGGAGCGCTCGTCGAAGTGGTCGCGACGACCGACCGTATTTCCTGGGCGGTCGACGGCCGCGGCTTCACCATGCCGCTCGCCGACATGGGTTTCATGTGGACCGATCGGGGGACGCTGATGATTCCCGATCTCGATGTTTTCTTGTTCATCCCACGCCGAGCCGAATTGGAAGGCATCAGCTATCGTCGGTTTGCCAAACTGCTCAAGTCTCGCAAACGAGATGCGGACCGCGCCTCGGCGTAAACCCTACGCGAGCCGGTCATTGCGGGGCCCGGCGCTAACGCCCTGGATCCTCTGCGTCGAAGTCCTGAAAGCCCGCGCCGTCCGATTGGATTCGTCGGCGGACTGGATTACTCGGTCGCCATCAAGTCGGACGGAACTTCCTTCGGCCAGTTGTCGCCGCGTAGCAAGATGGAACGGACCCGGACGTTCTCGTCGATCCGGTAGATGCCGGGACGCTCGTGCCCACGGATCGGCACCTCAATCATCGGTTTGTCATTCACGCGAATCGCGACCGAATCGCCCGAACGTTTCATCACGAGAGTGTTCCAGTCTTTGTCCTTGATCTCGATGTCCGTCGAAAAGCTCTTCGGTACCGGCGAAGTCGTGCTCTGTTTCGTTCTCGAACCGGGGATCGGGCTTGTCGCGGCGAGGTCCGCCGCGCAAGGAATCCAGATGGGGACCACTTCTCGGTCCGTGAACTTCAAACACAGACGTCCAAGGGACGGTGCGAGGTCAAACAAACCGGACTCGGACCAATACTCAATGGTGATCGACTCGCCCTTCTGAAGTGGTCGCATGTATTGAATCTGAGTCGAGGGGTCGTAGGCGTTGCTACGTGTTTGCTTCTTGTAGTGCAGTTCACCGTCGACCACGCTCCAACTGCCTGGTAGAGGTCCTTTGGCAAGTTCTTCCGCCTTCCGCTCGCGAAATGACTCGATCTGCTTCCGATTCTGTTTTGGCCCGATCGGCAATAACATCAGTGGGATGGTGCGACCGCGGGCCAAAATTCCCCAGCCACGCATGTTCGGATCAACCAACTGCACTTCATCTGGAATCGTCGGCGATCCGGTCACGCGAATGTCCTTGAACTGCGTGGTCCGAGTTGGAAGTTGCGTGATGGAAGCAAATGGGAAGGAACCCGTGACGACGTCTTGTGCGTAAGACTTGCCGTTGCACATCCCTTGCACGTCCAGCGGTGTCACGGAGACCGATTCGATGTTTTCCTTGTTCCGATTAATCGATGGGACGGGGAAGGCAACTTCGCCCCGCGATCCGACGCCCACGAGTTTCGCGGATTGGTTCCAACCTTGGGCCTCATAAGAGATCCCTCCATAGGCGACATCGGATTCACCCCAAGAACCGTCGCGTATCTTTGCGGAAAATTCGAACGTCCCCGTCAGGGGAAACTTGAGCATCAAGTGCGTCGTACCATATCCACTGGTTCCACTGACCCAACCGTTCTTGTTAATCGCAAAGAGTGGCGGAAGCGTCTGGGTGTCGACTCCGAAACGGGGGGGCAACGAGACCGAATGGAAGTGTTTGAGTGGTGAAACGGGTTCGCCTCGGGCGGCACGTCCGAGACCAAGCTTGGCCGTTGCCTGTGACACGGCAGAAGCGAGCCAATCCCTTTCACCGCGAATGGCGAATGCCTTCGCGTCGCGAAGGATTCTTTCGATGTCTTGAGGTGGGACACCGGCCCGCGCGGCGCGAAGAGCAAGAAGTACCTCCAGCTCAGGGAATTCCGCTTTGGCATTTACCTTCGCCGGGCGAGTCTGTTTTAGATGTTCGGTAATCGCCGTCAATGTCGGTCGGATTGACGGGGCGAGTAGCTCGCCGCCTTTGTCATCACGTTCCGCGAGTGCGACTTTGATCAGGGAGAAGATGATGTCGTTCAGGTACGCGTCGGACTCCTCTTGAGAACGCAGTTTCTCTGTGAGCGTTCCAAGGTTTTGAGTCTCGATGGCGGCGTCAATGAGTAGGAGCAGCGAATTGACGACCGGAAACTCATCGGTTCCCGTTGGCAGCTTCATGGCGGGCGACAGAGACGGTTGTCGGTCGTCAACGAGAGGTGGTGGTGATTCATAGAGAACGAGTCCGCTGAGGTACGCGATCGGTTCCTTTCCTGATCGCCCAAAGGTGATTTTCTCTAGGAAGGCGTATCGTTCTTCGGGAGCGAGCGTCTGCAGGATCATGCACAGTTGAGGCTCGAATCGTTTCGTGTGATTCTTATCGCCTTTTGGGAAAAGGGCGACCTGTCGAAAGCCTTGATCCAGTCGCGGCAACATTCCTTCGCCGAGCAGCTTTAGCAGGGATCTTTCGAGTTCGGACCGACGATATTCCTCCGGCTTCATTCCACCGGGTGTGTTGGTGGGCGGTGCTAGGGCGCCTTCAATGTACCGGTCAATGGCGAGCGGATCACCCGATGCGATCGCCCAGCGCTGCAGGGTCTTGTTGATCCGATCGGAAATGATTCGATGCCGGGAGAGCGTGTAGCTATCAGACTGAATCAGTTTTTGGGTGCGCGTCAGGAGCGTCGAGAGTCGGGGCGCGATCGAGCGATCGAATTCGGAAAAGCGATCTTTGGACTCGGCAGAAGACTCGCGAACGATCGGCCAAGTCGCCTGCATGACGACATCGACCACCGATGACTTACGCTGCGACTCCGCGACCGCCTGAGCTGAGATCGACGTCATCGCCTTCGTTTTCGGCATCTGCTGGTTTACCTTGGGCAGTTTTGCGTCGAGGGAAGCTTCGAGTTCTTGCAGCGCGAGATCGCACATCGACGCATCGCCACAAGCGTGAGCGACTTGTACCATCGCCGCCGCAATTTGGTGTCGATCGGTACTGTCGTTGAGCCTTGCCTTGAGTGACTCGAAGACCGAACTCGATTGATGAGAAGCCGCCGCGGCTCGGGCCAACGCGAGTGAGAGTGAGCGAACTTCGATCGTCGATTGCGAGTTAAATGGATCGCGCTGTTGTGACGCAATGGGTTGGGCATACGGGAAGAAAGTCCCCGGTCGGCTCGGCGGCATGGCCAGTCCTAGCAGGGCTTGGGTGATCGGTACCGCGGACTTGGAGGCTACTTCGCTCTTCGCTCTCGCAGGTGACATCGTGCTGAGCGCGACACCGGTCTTTTTCCCGAGTTGTTCCAGCACGCTCGCCAGTTTCGAGGTGATCGCAGCGATTTGATCCGGTGTCTTGTTCGATCGCGATGTTGTTTGGGCGAGTGCGAAAGGATCTGGTCCGGTGGTGATCTTCCTCAGTGGTGGGCCGCTACCGAGTGCGAGCGTGAGGGCTTCTGTCGCCGACTCGATATCGTTTGCCTTGAGTGTGTCCTCGGCCAACTGCAAGCACCGCAGAACGATCTGTTCACTTGCGGGTCGTCCCGGTTGGACTTGTGCACGCAGTGATGCCAGCACTCGTTTCGTAAGCGTCGACGTGTTGCCCGACAGTGTCGCAAGCGCGAGCCCGGCGACGGGATCGTTCAGAGCGCCGGCGGCGTCTTCGAGGTATCGGACGAGCGCTTCGCCTCTCTCACGCTCCGGCTCCTGATCCGAAGTCAGGGCGACCTTTGCCACGGGATAAAGCGACAGGAGTTGGGCGATCTGACGGGTTGACTTCGGGGTGCCGGCGACGGCGATTTCATCTAAGTTCGGGAGTCTCTCAAACAATTGATCGGCGGACGGAGTGATGTCCACCTTCAACAGGTGTGCTGCGGTCCATCGCATTGCGGGGATTCGCCACGAAGTGGGATTTGCCTCGGCAATCTTTTGCAGCCGAGCGTCAAACTCATTGAGGAATTCACCGGTTGAATCATTCCCGGCTTGTTCGATGAGGAACAGCTGAATCGACGGTGTCTTGTTGTCAGCGGCCCGGGCCAGTGGCGCATCCATCAGAACAATCGACTCGGGTTGCAACTCCTTTTCCCACACGTCGAGTTGACCGCGGACGTATTTCGCTGCGAAGTCAGCCGTGATCTCTTTCTTGGCCTTCTCCGCATTCTCTTCAAACGTTGAACGAGAACCGCTACTGCCACCCCATCTTTTGGCGCGTTCGAACCGATCGGGATCGGCAAGAGCCGTCTGGAAAATGGTGAACGCTTCGATCGGTCCTCCCATTTCAAGCATCTGTTGGCCAATCCACTGGTATGCTTGAAGGTCTTGGTAGTCGCCATAACCAGGGTTGCTCTGGTTCCGCTCGCTATTGTCGGTCTCGCGGTACATTTTCATCAGCATCTGGCGAGCCTCCGTCGGCCGATTTGCCGCAACGAGTGCCTTGATGAGACGGTTATCGACCGAGGTGCGGGAAGCCGTCGTGCTGGATGTCACTGATGTGCCCGAGCGTTTCGCTTCGGTATACAAGTCGACCAAGAATTCCGGTGGGACATCAGATATCTCCTCGAGTATCTGGCCGGCTTGCCATAGCAATCCCGAACTCACTACCGCGGTGTTGTCGCTCCGATCCGCGCCCATCGCTACCAAACGGCGCATCTTCTGAAGTTCGTCGGGAATCGCCTTGCCTGTCTTTATGTTGAGCAGAGCGATCAGGAATTCAGCGCCTGGAGTTTGCGACTCAACTTGCAGGGACTGTTCGGCTGCTTGGCGGAAGGACGTTTCGGCTTTTGGGTCGCCCGAAAGCATGGTGATGATGTCGGCAAGCGGGCCATTGGCCACGCCTCCGCTCCCGCGACTTCGGACTTGCCAAAGGTTGGACGAACTGGCAAACGCGTCGGGAAGGCATGCCGCATCGAGGAGCGTTTCACGGTACTCAGGGATCTTCTTTCTTTCGTTCTGGTCGATGTATCGGCCAATGTTGTAGATCTCGCTCTGTCCCGCGGCGGACCGAAGCACCTTGCCGATGTACTGGCGTTTTGTCTTGCTGAAATTGGTGCGTGAGCCCATTCGAACGAGTTCGCTGAGCCGATAGGATGGAAGTGAATCGATCGGGATTTTCAAGAGCCGTTTAAAGACCTTATCGGCAGATGCTTCGCCCGCGCGACGGACGGTATTGGTGAGACGGTAGATGTCATTGCTGAGCCGTTGTGGCTCCTTTTCGAAGACGTTGAGGTACAGATCGATCGCCTGATCGTACTTTTTGCTTCGTTCCAGAGCCTGGGCCCTCGCCATCAGGAGCTGTGTGCTGACACGATTGCTTTTCGTCAGCGCGTCCCAAAGCGCGTTCGCGTCTTCGGAGCGACCGGCTGCGGTGTAGAGCTCTGCCAGTTCCATCTTGGGGCGCATCGCCTTCGGCGTGGATTCCACACGACGTTCGGCACGTTCAATCAGAGGTTGAAGCCGGCCGGCGGTCTGTAAGATCTTCACCGCTTGTTGTTGGTAGCTCGCCACATTGGACTGCGACCGGCCTGTCGAGAGTCGTCGCACGAGCGCGTACGCGACCTCGGCAGCCGCGTCCGTGTCTCCTCTGGCAAGAAATGCATTTGCGATCTGCAACTGGGTGGCGGCGTCGCGCGATCTTCCGGACCGAGTTCGCTGAAGCATTGCATCGGCGCGTTCCTTTAATCCCAGTCGCCCGAGTTGATCGACCAGTGCGAGTTGCGTTTGGACGTCGAGACGCATGCCGAACAATCGTTCGGCCGCTATCTTCGCTCGCTCGATGTCGCCCAGTTCTGCCGCGAGGTTCATCGCGGCCATTTCCTTGCGAACAAGCATCTTGCTGTCCAATGGATTGAATGAGTCCAGTGTGTCCAACGCGAGTCGCGGTTTTTTCAAGACGCTCGCCAAACGCGCCCGCTCGATTCGCAAGTCAACGTCCGAGGGATAACGCTCGCAGAGTGATTCCAGTGACTCGTAACAACGTTCCGGTCGATCGGCCCACCAATGAGCGTATGCGGCGAGAACGAAACGTGTTTTTTGCTCTTCGGTGCTGGCACCTTCCAGTGGCTCCTCCAGCGCCGAAAGGACTGCGTCGGTCAGCACCACTTTTCCGATGTCGGTGCTTTTCTGTGGCACCGTCGAGGTGATCGACTGAGCCAGTTCGTCGTCGAGTAAGCGTGGTGAGAGCGGGCCATTCAACGCGACGGAGCGTCGAACGCCGTTACCCATCGTGACGTAGCCACGAAGCATTCCCGAACCCAGCTTTTTCGAACTTCGTCCGGTACTTGATCGTCGTTGCACGTGCATCGCGATCGCAGAATCCACGAAAGTCTGGATGTGTTGTTGACGGAATTCGACATGCGAATCGTTTTCGACCGAAGCGATGACGGGTGGCATCGGCATCGATGTCGGCTGAACCTGTCGGGCAGCTGGCAGCAGTCGCGCGAGCAGTTTTTCGGCTCGATCCGGTCTCTCCAGAGTCAGCCAAAACTGGACGGCGCTCATCAGGTTCCAGTAATCGGCGTCTTCGGGAACTTCGCCGGGCATCACCGAATCCGCGAGTTCGGGCTTGCCTGCCAAGCTCAGTTCGGTAGCGACCAAACCCTGAAACATCATCTGGCCGACGCCCGCCGGCACGCCCTGCGAAGCGAAGATGGGCAACGGTGTCTTTTGGTTTCGGGCGCTCAACTCCAATAGTGTCTGTAGCTGACCGTCGGAAAGCGGCTCAACCTGTCGGCTTGCCAGGTCCGGTCGAGTACGCAGGTTTTGAGCGGCGCGTTGACGCGAGGACAACATCGAGATCAGCTGCATCGCTCCAAACTGCGTGTCCACTTCGGCGAGACGCCAAGTGATCTCCAGTGCACGCTTCTGATAGGACTCGGCTTCTGTTTGGGAAGAAGTCGTACCCAAAACCGCGAGCGGGCCAAGCGGTTGGACGCCCGTGATCAGCGATTCCAGGGAAAGCAGGGCCTGTCGTTCCCACAAGGTCGCGGGGTCGGTGATGTCCGCGATATCACCGGGGGCCGTTTCATCTTCGTAAAATCGCTTGAAAACGTCTTTCAATTCTTCACGGGACTTGCCGATCGACTCGTTTGCCAGGAGCAACGCGGTGGCGATCATGCGGCCATGACCGAACGACTGTGGCTCAACGAGACTGGAACGCGAATTACTGTAGTAATTGGCGTAACGGCCGATCCGTAGGATGCGCACGATTTCTTGGCACGACTGAGTCCAATACATCGGGTTGGCTTGGTTCACGGACGGCCGTGATTGGGTGGACGAAACGCGTGTCGCGGTCGGCCGACTCGGTGGTTTGGCGTCCGACGCCAATGCGGCGTCGCGTACTTCCCTCGCATATCGAACGGCAAGTTCTCGATTTGCTTCGAACGTGTCGCTGGACCGGTTGCTCAGCAGCAGTTCGGCCAGAATCAACTTCAAGTCCCAGAGCGAGGGGTCCGATTTCACGGCTTCCCGACAAAGCGCGCGAGCGGTCGTGAGGTCACCACGCCGCACCGCGGATCGGACCATCCCGCCGAGTCGCCCCGGGTCGCTGACAAACGAGATGCGCTGCGCAAGCGCGGTGGTGATATCGATGCTGCCCGCTTCCAATTGCAGCTGGATCAATTGGAATCGGTTCTCCGGCGTGTCGGCCAGTTCGGTGATCCGTTTCTGATACTCAGCCGCAACCTCGACTTCATCGGCTGCATCGCTTAGACGGACCATCGACGAGAGCAGGGCGACGTCGCGCGGCTGCGTCGCGATCAAGGGTTCGATTGCACTTCGCGCCGCCCCGAAGTCTCGGATGGATTCGTAAGCGGCGGCCTTCATCAGCGCGGTGGTTCGCGCATCGCCCTCTTTCCGGTTCAGTTCTTCGATACGGTTAAGGAGCGCATCCATGTCGGACTTTCGATCGTAAAGCGGGCCCAGTGCCGCGATCACGCCGATCTTGTTTTCGATGCCCGCTTCGTAACGAAAGACTTGCCAATAAAGCTCGATCGCCTCATCGGTTCGGAATCGATCGGCGAAGTGATTCGCCAACATGCGACGGGGGAGGTTGTCGCGTGGGGCGACCGACATCGCGCGACGCAGCGCCGCGATCGCCGGTTCGTCGCGCTGAACACCGAACGCCGTTCGCGCCAGAAACTGATAGGACTCCGGGCTGGCCGGATTGGCGTCAATGATTGACTCACAGATTTCCATTGCTCGATCGACTCGACCGATTCGAACATTCAACGCAGCGACACGCTGAAGGTAATTCGAGCGAAAACGACTGTCCGCCGCCGCGAGCTGCTCGAAGAGGTCGGCGGCCTTGACGAGCCGATTCTGTGTTTCCGCGATTTCGGCGGCAACGAGCAGGATATCGGCATCACCGGAGTCCGCTTCAAGCGCCTTGGTGATGGACGCTTCGGCGCTCGCTGAATCGCCGGCGGCTCCAAACAGCAGCGCCAGTGTGCGTAGATTCTTTGGGCTCTCCGGCTTCGCTTCGATGGCCGCGATCTGTTGTTCCAGCGTACCGGAAACTTGGTAGGCCACGATCCGATCGCGGAGGAGTTGCTCGCGCTCGTCCGGCGTCTCGGCAATCGCTTCGGCGGCGTCATAGCGTTTGAATGCCATGTCGTATCGCTTTGACTCGACGAGCTTCGCGGCGTAGCGGAGTTCTTCGGCAAAATTGAGATCGTACGAAGCCGCTTGCTCCCACGTCTGCAGCGCGAGTGAATCCTCGTCGAAGGCACCAAAGACCTCTGCCAATCGAACGAGCGACTCACGATTCTTGCGGTCCCCCGATGCGATTTGTCGCCAGACTTCGATTGCCTCCTGTTTGCGGTCAAGCGAGTGCAGATACTCGCCCAGGTACTCGCGGTATTGGGGCGAAGAGGGGTCGACCTGGATCGATTGTCGATAGAGATCAATTGCTTCGTCGCTACGCTGAATCGCACGCATACGATCGGCGATTTGGGAAAGCGTCACGGCATCGTCGCTGCGAGAGTTTGCCAACCGTGACCAGACTTCAACGGCTCCATCCCGCCGCTCTTCCAACGGTATTTGGGTGTTATTCAGAAGGAGCTGCCCCCAACGGATCAGATGATCCGGATTCTCGGGTTCGTTCTTAGTAAGCTCTTCGAATTGTTTGCTCGCTTCGGTGATCGAGTTCTGCTTTACCAACAAGTCGATCAACGCCAGTCTCGCGTCGGTGTCTTTCGGCGCGCGGCGAACGGAGGCTTCGAGGATCGTCTTGGCCTCCGCCAACCGGCCCGCCGAAATCAGGATGGACGACAGACGCGTTTGAAGCGTCAGGTCGTCGGGGCGTTGCTTCAGTTGCTGTTGGTAATAGTCTGCCAGTGCGTCGTAGTCACCCGACTTGAGAAACCCAGCTTCAATACGATCGCGCACATCACTGTAAAGCCAACTGCCCGGACGAAGTCTCCCGAGAATGGACTCGAGCTCGCCGAGTGCTCGATCCGGCTCACCCATCAGTCGCCGCATTTCGGCGGCTTGGACCGCGAACGCGATCTTCTCATCCGGACGTCGGGCGGTATCGGCCAGCCGCTCAAAACGCCGGAGCGCTTCCTCGATATTTCCCTCGTCGGCAAGAATTCGTGCGATCTGACCACCGACCTTGGTGTCACCCGGAAAGAGTTTTTCGAGCCGCGACCACACGCCGAGCGATTTCTCGGTCTGCCCGGCTCGGCCGTAAATCCGGCCCAACTCGGTGAACATCGGCAATGCTTCGGACCGCGAGGGCCCTCGATCGATCGCGCGCTCCATGGCGGCCGCAGCGTCTTCGGTTTGCCCATTCGCGAGAAGCGCGCGGCCAAGAAAAAAGCTGCACGCCGCATCGCCGGGGAGTGACGCTTCCGCCAACGACAGGGCTTTGGCCGCCTCCGAGCCGCGCCCACGATTCAATTGAATCAGTCCCCACACCATCTGTCGTAATGCGGCGTCTTCGCGGGAGGCATCGCCGGTGAGTTCCGCCTGCAATTCGTCGAGCGAATCATTTTGCACATGAAAGCCATAAACCCGATCGAGCGCGACACCGGGTCGCGGACGTCGCAGCAACACCTGCAGATACTTCTCCGCGTTGACCCGATCCGAATCCGATTGAGCGTAAACCGGCGGGGGCAATTGTATGGACGCGACAAACGTCAAAACAGCGAGCCAACGTGCGGGTCGATACACGGCGGAAACTCAGCGGTTGATGGAACGACATGCCGAGGACGGTCCCGGCAATTCGTCCCAGTATGGGCCCGCCGCAGAGTGGTTCGCAAGTATTTCTAAGCGTCGATTGCTATCGCTCTCGTGCCAATCGACCAAGAAGCGGGAGCAAGTCGCTGTAAAGGTTGTCCGCAGGTTGATGGCCGCACGAATCGCTCCGAACGATGAAGTCGCGATCGATCAGCTGAAAGCCCGGAATCAGGTCGAATGCTTCGCGACCAAGCATCCCAGGCGTGGCTCGCAGAACGAGCTGATGGCTCGCTCGATCCATTTGGAAGTGTTCGGCCCATGCCGTCACTTCTTCTTGAGTGGGCGCGGAGACACTCTTTCCGTAAAGGATGACCTGCACAAAAACGATGTCTTCGTTGCCGAGCTCGACTCCACCGAATTGCGCGGCATAGTGCTCGATCGATTGGAGCCCCGATTGAACGGGGAACCCGGCGAAGCCTCCGTGCGTTTGGCCACCGGCAAAGGCTTGGCATCCTTCACATGGGATCGCCGCATATTCGACCAGAATCAACTTGCCGGCGAAGTCACGTAGACGAGTGGGTTCGCCGTTCTGGTCGTGCAACACCACCTCGGGAAAAGGCTGGCCTTTGATCGGAGGCCAATGACCGACCATTCCGGAATCGCTGGCGGAGAATCCGATCGTCGAAGTGAATGACGCCGGCAACGCCTCGATCGATCTCCGCAGGATGGGTTCGGTTCGATAGCCCGCGGCACCGAGCGCAATGATTGCCAATGGGAGTAACACGAGCGTTCCAATGACAATCGTCAAAATCGACTTGACTGCGCGAATCATGACCTAGCCTGCGATGGTAGAGGTGAGTTCGCAAGCCTAGGTCATCAATGTGACAACCGCGACGGTTCGTCGTCACTCCGGCCTCAAGGCGTTGGTCGAACGCAACTCCCGGGCCAGTTCGCGGAGTGCCTCGGCATCGCGATCTTTCTGCGGAAGCGTTTCGATGGGATTGCTGTTCAAACCGGCATCCCGAAAGTACTCCGCAAGAGTCGCGTAGTGTTGGTCGGACAGTTCGTTGCCCGCACCCCAATTCTCTATCGCAAGACGAATCGCCTTTTCCATCAAACGCCGCGCCCGCGGGCGTTCAACGAATCCGTTCCACGAGGACGCTTCGGTTTTGTAGGCACCAAAATTCGGTCCGCTGAAAATCTGGCCCCTTTGCCATTCGGCGATGAGTGCCGCGCTGCGTGATTGGTGCACCCGTTTCACGTCGGGAACTTGATCACAGAGTTCGGCGATCTCTTCGGTTAATCCCTCTCGAGAAATCAGCTGCATGAGGCCACCGACGGCGTTGTGCTGAGCCTGCTCCCCGGCCTGATTGAGCGTGCCGAACCCGACTCGACCTGCGATTGCCTCGTCGCGAATGACATTCGCCCACTTCAGCAGGACTCTTATCGAGCGCAACGCGGCCGCGGTTCGTTCTTCTTCAGTTAAAGGATCATCCCCATCGGGCAACGTCAGTGAATTCGTGTGCCACGGATTCCAGAGCAAGTCCTGAGTGGAGAGGTGTGCGCCAATCGCCTCGGTATCGTTGAGTTCCTTCTCGACTATCTTCAGGAAACTCTCGTCACGCTGACGAAGCACGGCATACCCGGACTGCCGTAGGTAGGTGGGGATCTGGACGCGCACGGCGACAGGCGGCCGAGCGCTTTCTGGAAACTCGAGACTTTCCATCTGTTTACGCCATGCGAGATCCGCCGACGGCATCGTCGCCCATCGCGTTCCCAGCACAACGACATAGGGCAAGACAATCACCAACACGGCGTAGCTCAGAAAACGCCAGTCGGTTGTTTGTGTCGAGGGTCGTGACATCCAGGAGAAGGTCAGTCGCCAAGAGGCAAAGACGAGGAGGATCGCCGTGACAAACAACAACGGTATCCAATCCGGATACGCATCGAACAGAATCGCGTAGGTTAGTCCGGTCATTCCGAGCGCTGCCGGTGCGGCGAAAAAGCCGAGCGTCGGTCGCGCAACCCATTGCGAAACAAATTGGCAAACGGCGTAGCCCATGAAAGCACACGCGATCAGGTAACTGACGTCAGCGGCTGGCCGCGCCGAATATGCTTGCATGAAAAGAAACGTCGCCAGTACCAGCAAGGCGCAGGCGGTGGGCGGCGCGACACGGGTGAGCCAAACGAGTGTCGGCGAGATCCCTCGATCCGCGAAGAACTGGGATCGGCCGCGTGAACTGTCTCCGTAGAACGCCAGGCACGGAAGTGCGACGGTTGAAATGATGGCCAAGTTGGTGGTCAGGATGATCCAGCCGTTTTGGCTACCATTCTGATCAAAGGTATGTGCCAACACGGTGCCCGCGCATGCGCAGAATGTGAACGCGAACAGCAGCCAACGAGTTTGTCGAAGTTGCTGCCAGATCAGTGCCAAGCCGGCGCCGGGTCGCAGGAAATGGCCCGCCGAGACGACGGTCGCGTGAGGCGGTCGGTAGGCGTTGTTCGTCTCTCCCGTACCTGCAAACCGATGGCGCAGATTCGATTCGGGGGCAACGATTCGGTTGCGAGCCACCCAGATTTTGACGAGCAAGAGCGCGCCGATGCCCGTGCTGTAGATTCCAATCAAGACCAACCAATCTCGAGCTTCGAGTGGCGGTTGCGTCGAACCGACGATGACCGAGACCGACTGCGCGTAGCCGATCATCAAAGCCAAGAGTGCTGGCAACACCATCACAAGTGCCGTGATCGGTGATCGGAAAATGTAAGCGTTGATCATCGAGACCAACAACAGCGAGAGCGTGAACGCGGCCTGCCCCAGGAAGAGAATCTGCCAGTTTTCGACGCCGTCGCCGGTGCTCGTCGCCATGCGGAAAACGTCTTCGGGGACGGTCGCGAAATACAAACCGAGGCCGGCTGTGCTGATGAGCCAAACGGCCACCGTGTATCCGACAGCGAGTAAGAACTTGCTCAGCGCGATCGCCTTCCAATTCGCCGGTAGCGTCTTGAGCCAATCGAGCGAACCACTCTCCTCTTCGCTGCCGACCAAGAATGCAGGGAGGCTAAAAGCGAACAGATTGGGGATCAGGATCCAGATGACGTAGGCCAACGTGATCTGCTCGATGAAGACCTCCGGACTTGATTTTGCATACAGAAACAGCAGCAAATAAAACCCGACGATCGCGAGGACCGCGGCAATGATCAGCGGCCGCACCGATCGCGCGTCTTTCCAAAGCAAATGCCGAAGCATCTTTGCGGTCATGCCATCCTCCGCTGAACTATGGAGTCGTTGTTGACGGGTCCATCACTTCACTTCGCCAAGGGTCCGAAGTCACATCCGGACCTGGCTCTTCGACATCGGGTTGGCCGATATCGGGCACGGCGCTGTTTGGGTCACAAACGGCCACAAAGATCTCTTCGAGAGAAGGCTTCTCGTCGCTGATCTTGGTGACTCCCGAGTCTTCGCCGAATGCCGCTCGCCAATTCTCGGCAAGGTCGGAAACAACCCAGCGGATCTGACGACCGCTTTTCGATTCGCTCAGTACACGACCTGGAGGGACCGCGACGGTGGAATCGGCGTGATCCAGCGTCGCGGTCACCACCGTCGTCGCGTCACGTAACGTCTCCAGCGGCTGAATCAGTTTCACTTGCCCCTGGTGAATGATCGCCACCCAATCGGCCACGCGTTCGACTTCGTTGATGTGGTGGCTCGAGAGCAGGACCGTTCGTCCGAGCGCGGCACGGTCGACCATTGACTCCAGGAACTGACGGCGAACGATCGGGTCCAGTCCCGAGGTGGGTTCATCGAGGATCAAAAGTTCGGGATCGTGGGAAACGGCCAGAGAGAGGGCGACTTTGGCACGCTGCCCCTTACTCATGCTCTTGATCTTGACCCCACGAGGAATATCAAAGCCCGCGATCGCTTCGTTGTATCGACGCGGGAACTCGTCGTCATAAAAGGCGGACGTGAACCAGCCGATCTCTTCCGCCGTCATCCACTCGTACATCGCCGGTGTATCGGAAACGTAACCCGCTTGGCGACGAATCTGCTGGCCATCGGCGACGCAGTTGAGCCCGAGAACCGAGGCGGTTCCCGAGTCTGGTTTCAGGGAACCGGTCAGGATACGAATCATCGTCGTCTTGCCGGCGCCGTTCTCGCCCAGCAGCGCGAACACCACGCCAGAAGGCACCTCCAGCGAGACGTTCTCCAGAGCCGCTTTCGAACCGTACTTTTTCGTGACGTTTCGTAGAGAGATCACGGATTTCATGACATTCACCCGGAGGATTAAGAAGAGCCGTTGTCAACGCTGGCCTTAGCGAGCGACCCGGATTGACGGCCCAGCTCGGCTTCGAACAGTTCGCGAAGTTCGTCGGGCGTCATGCCGCCGGAAAGAGCGTCTGCTAGCGCCCGGCGCACCGCATCGGCGACGATCGTATTGCGTGCCTTGGTGCACCGCTTCATTGCGTCACGGCGGACCACCATGCCACGACCCCGTAATGGTTCGAGCACATGGTCGATCTGCAACTGCTGGTAGGCGCGTGCGATCGTGTTGGAGTTGATCGCCAACTCGTTTGCGAGCTGGCGAACGCTGGGGACCATCTGGCCACCCACCAAGACGCCATCCGCGACGGCCAGCTTGACCTGTCGCACGATCTGCTCGTAAATCGGTATCTCGCCGTCGGAATCGATGGAAAAGAACATGCGTGTATCCCGGAACGTTGCTCGGTGTACCTGTGTCATGGTACACCGGTCCGGGTGCGTGTCAAGTCTCAAACCGATCGAATTCTTCGTGCGTGGCGTCGAGGATCGGGATGTCGCGGCCCTCAAGCGTCCGCTGAGCGACCACGAGCAGCAAAGCGGCGCACGGCGCGGTGATGACCAGCGGCACACACAAGAGGCCGAAACCCGCGCCGAGCAGTCCGCTGGTGATGACCACAATCAGAAACGACGTCAGTTGGTTCTCGCGGGTGATTTTCAGTGCACGATGGGTATCAAAGGCGATGGGTCCGCCCTGGAGCGTTAGCGGAAACAGCGGC
The DNA here is from genome assembly GCA_038520195.1 of Planctomycetota bacterium. GTDB lineage: Bacteria > Planctomycetota > Planctomycetia > Pirellulales > Pirellulaceae > Stieleria. The sequence continues at coordinate 2,445 of JBCBLJ010000007.1, read as the reverse complement.
CAAAGTCTGGCGAGTAGCAACCCGTAGCAACCGGCCATCAACAACGCGACGACACCACTGAGAATGAGGGCCAACTCCGTGGTCGCCGAGAACAGGCCGCTGATCAAGTTCGCCGCGACGGTGAATGCAATGATCAGTATCACCGGGACAAAGATGAGCAACACCGTCGTGACGGCGCCGAGTTTCAAGAAGGCAACCGGATCCGGAAAACGCAACTCACGTGGGCCACGCTTCTTCTTCAACTCTTGAGCGGCATCGAAGTCGAGGTCGCAAACCCAATTGCTTCGTTGAAGGGTGAACCAAACCGCATACAAAACCTGAAGTAGAAAGAGGGGTGACAGGACGGCAACCCAGATCATCGCCGCCGGCGGATTCGTGTTGTAGAACTCTCCGAGAACGATCAGCGGCACGCCGACGAAAAGAATCAGCATCAGAAACGGCAACGCAAATGGCCACAGTAAGCGTTTGCGGCGACGCGAGAAGACCGACTGAGCTCGCTGGACAACCGTCTCGATCGGCACCCGCTGAATCGGAAGCAGACTTGCCGCCGCGTCTGAACGATCAGACGCCGCCTCGGAGATCGACTGCTCCTCCATTTGCGGCCGTTTCGCCACAAAGCGGTGCTCGCATGCCGGACACTGCGCTGTCTTGCCGTCGGCTTGAAGCGGGAGTTCCAATTCGCGTCCGCACTCAGGACAGCTGAGGCGAAAGAAGGTGGATTCAGAAGTTTCCATCGAAATGTGCGGCCACGCGCGGAAGGCTCACCACAAAGCGCGATACCGATGCAACTAGGGACTCGACCACGCCGAAGCGATGGCGGCCGCCAACAAGACGATCGCGACGGCGTCGGCAAATCGGAATCGCCCACTCTGAGCGTTACGCCTAACGTAGTCGATGAGCCGACCGGTGGGACATCCCATTCGACAGAATCCCATCGGGACAAACGCCGAGAAAGCAAGCGTGACGCCGCTCAGCAAAAACGCGCTCAGAGGCGCGAGTCGAAACAGATAAGCATGAAAAGGCTCCCAGGACGAGAGATCGGCGGAAGGCTGCATCAAAATCATCACGTAACCCAACGCAAGCAACGAACCGGGCAGCCAAGCGAGTACCTTCGTCAATCGCTTCGGTAGCTGTCGGTGCCGAGAGCTCTTGGGCTTGGGACGGATCACCTGTTGGAGTGCGCCGTGGGGGCAAAGATGGTTGCAGTACGGGTTCGACTTTCCCAATGGCGGCGAGAGCAGCGCGACCACGGCGACCGCAGCCAGACCCGGCGCCAATCGCCATGCAACGCCTTCCGCTCCCCAGCCCGCGACCAACGCCATGGAGATCAGATTTCCTGACCAAAAACCGATCACGCAAATGACGGTGATCAACCAAATCAGTCTTGGCGTCTTGCGACGAAACCAGCCGCTCGCTTGAAAAACGGGTACCAGCAGAAGAGTCAACATGCATGCAACATCCGCAGCCGACCATCGCATTTGCAAACGCTTTTCCGTCTGCGCAGGTTCCTCCGTCTGTTTCTGGTAAGCCTTTGCCGATGCAACGATCGTCTCGGCGATCGCCAGGCTCGTCATCGTCGCGCCTGACACGCCCTCGATGCCTTCTGCTTCGATATCCAGTTCAGCGAGTTGGGGGATCGTTTTGCCTTGGAACTTCGCCCAAAAGCCGTATTCGGTTTTGCAGTAGCGGACGTAGGGCTGGTTGTCGAAAGAGCTGCGGAGCATTGCCTTTTGCAAGACTCCCGCATCGTCGACTTGCAACAGCAACTCCGTCGGACCTTGATATCCCATCACGTCGTCGGACAAAGGGCCGGTCCGAATCACGCGTCCGATCGCCTTCGATCCATCCAAAACGATGCAGGTCGACGATTCGTTTTCAACCGCCACGACATCCGGAAACCAACGTTCGACTTCGTCGCGCTCGACCCAATCGGGAAAGACGAGTGATGGTCGGTCGCCACCCATGCGTTTCAAGATCCCGTTGGCGAAGGCGAGTGACGTCAACGTCGCGCTCGACACGCCATCGACATCCACCTGGTCGACTTCACCCCAGCTCCAGCGTCTGAATTGATCAAAGAAAGCCTTGTCGGCCTTCACCGCTTCGACATGTTCGTCAGTGTCGGAACTCTGAATCAAGTCGACGCCGACGACATGTAGCTGATCATCCAAAGCGATCAACGCTTCGCTCGGCCCTCGGTATCCGATCACGTCGACCGCGGCTGGAAGCGAACGGGCGACGGCCGCAATTTGGTTTCCGTCCGCGTCGAGCACGCTCCAAAAACCTTCGGGGCTCGGCGGCTCTTCGATCGAATCCGCCTTCTCGATCAAGCCTCGAACCTGGTTGAGGGTTGGTGCCTGATCCGTCGGCAACGGGAGGTCATCGCGGGTCGGTGAGGGTAACAACCAAAGCAGCGCAATCACGAGGGCGACGCGCATGAAGTGAGCG